>NZ_JAUCEU010000007.1:5637500-5937500 GCF_030348765.1 Neobacillus sp. CF12
AGTGTAATGCATTCCCAGTAAAAAGAGGAATGGGGGACAGGGAAGCATTAAGATCTGGCTTAAAGGTATTAAAAGATGGATATGTTTTCGGACTTTTCCCGGAAGGAACTAGAAGTAGAACAGGTGAAATTGGAAAAGGGCTATCGGGTGCTGGTTTTTTTGCATTACGAACAGATGCCAATGTGCTGCCTTGTGCCATCATAGGACCATATAAAAGTTTCGGTAAGTTAAAGGTGGTTTATGGTAAGCCAATTGCTATGGATGATATGAGAAGTAAGAAAGCATCAGTTGAAGAGGTAACTGAATTAATTATGTCTGAAATCCATAAACTTTTAAAAGAGCACCGATAGCTTCTACTTGACAAAATACTCTATTTGTAAGAAGTTAATAAAAAGAGATTTTATTAGAATATTCACTCGTTTATTGTATTTAGTTATTATATATTTATTCTGCAGCAAATGGATTAAGGAGGAATACATATGTCGGAAGATATGAATCAAGTAGATGTTAAAAATTATTCCATTGGTGATATGGTCAGTGGACAAGTCACCAAGGTAGAAGAAAAACAGGTAATTGTTTCTATTCAGGATAGTAAACATGATGGAATTATTCCAATAAGTGAACTTTCTAGCCTACATGTTGAAAAAGCCTCTGATGTTGTTTCAGTAGGTGATGTATTAGACCTTGAGGTTTTAAAAGTAGAAGAGGAAGCATTCATCTTATCTAAAAGAAAAGTAGATGCCCAAAAAGCTTGGGTGAAACTTGAAGAACGATTCAATAGTGGCGAGATTTTTGAAACTGAAGTAAAAGATGTAGTAAAAGGCGGTCTCGTCGTTGATCTAGGCGTTCGTGGCTTTGTTCCTGCTTCTCTAGTAGAAGCACATTTTGTAGAAGATTTTTCTGATTACAAAGGTAAGAATCTTACGTTTAAAATTGTCGAACTTGATAAAGAAAAAAATCGTTTAATCCTATCTCACCGTGCAGTAGTGGAAGAAGAGAAGGGGAAACACAAGAAAAATCTTATGAGTACTGTAACACCTGGACAAGTTATTGATGGAACTGTACAAAGAATTACAGATTTTGGAGCATTTGTTGACATTGGCGGTATCGACGGACTTGTTCATATTTCCCAATTGTCGCATCAACATATTGATAAACCATCAGATGTTGTACAAGAAGGCCAAAAAGTAAAAGTTAAGGTACTAAATGTGGATCGTGATAATGAAAGAATTTCCTTATCTATCAAAGAAACACAACCAGGGCCTTGGTCTGAAGTCCCTGAAAAGGCTCCTAAGGGCAGCACGTTAACTGGAACAGTCAAAAGATTAGTTTCTTATGGTGCTTTTGTGGAAGTTTTCCCAGGTGTTGAAGGACTTGTTCATATCTCACAAATTGCACACAAGCATATTGGAACGCCACATGAGGTATTGAAGGAAGGCCAAGAAGTGCAAGTTAAAGTGTTAGATGCTAACGCAGGGGAACAACGACTCTCTCTAAGTATCAAGGACCTTCTAGAAAAAGATGTAGAAGAAAACTTTGATTATGAACTTCCTGAAGAATCTAAAGGATTCCAGCTTGGTGAAATGATTGGCGATAAATTAAAGAATCTAGGAAAATAATGGTGATATTTAGTGTCTAGATCTGAACGGAAATGGGACCATATTCGCTATGCCCTTGAAACAGGGCAAAAACGATCAACAGCATTTGATGACATCCAATTTATTCATCAAAGTTTACCAAACATTAATGTTTCAGATGTTACCTTTCACCAAAAAATTGGCGAACTTTCTTTAAGTTCGCCAATTTTCATCAATGCTATGACAGGTGGCGGTGGCGAGAAAACCTACTCTCTTAACAAGCAACTTGCTATTGTAGCAAGGGAGCAAGGACTTGTAATGGCAGTAGGATCACAAATGTCAGCACTGAAAGATAAGTCTGAGAGATATACATATGAGGTAGTTCGAAAAGAAAACCCAAATGGAGTTCTTATTGCTAACTTAGGAAGTGAAGCAACTCCTGAACAAGCAAAGATGGCGGTTGAAATGATTGACGCTAATGCCTTACAGCTGCATTTAAATGTAATACAAGAACTGACAATGCCTGAAGGAGACCGAGAATTTACAGGTGCTTTAAAGAGAATAGAAAGCATTGTAAAAGTGGTCAATGTCCCTGTTATAGTCAAAGAGGTTGGTTTTGGAATGTGTAAAGAAACCGTTGAATCTCTTTCATCTGTGGGGGTTTTTGCTGTGGATGTAGGTGGTTTTGGCGGAACAAATTTTGCTGAAATAGAAAACAAGCGCAGTGATAAATCACTATCTTTCTTTAATCAATGGGGAATTCCTACGGCACAATCTATTTGTGAAGCGGCTTATGCTTCGAGTGTGCCCATTATTGGTTCTGGTGGATTTACCTCTAGTATAGATATTGCTAAGGGCATTGCATTAGGAGCAAGTGCAACTGGGTTTGCAGGTTATTTCTTAAAAATTCTAGTTGAAGAAGGAACTGATACACTTAATGAAGAAGTTTCGACACTTCATTATGGGTTGAAGATCATAATGGCTGCCGTAGGAGCTAAATCTATTTCAGATTTACAAACAGCCCCACTCATGATATCTGGGCAAACATTTCATTGGTTAACACAAAGAGGAATCGATACAAAATCATATAGCCAACGAAGCATCAAATAAGCTCTCGCAAAAAGCGAGAGCTTATTTGATATTAACTATACTTATTATCGTTTAATCCTCTGGCTTCTTCAGGGCTTTGAAGCTTAGTAGAGCCGGAGTAATGCAATGCCTTGTCCCGGTCCGATTCAACTTTACCGCTTGCTCTTAACTTTTTTTCTTGTCGGTCTTTTCCCATTCTCCACACCTCCTACTATTAACATGATTTTGTTGACTAAAGATTATTCAGGAAGTATGAAACTACATAAGAAATACCGATAATGGAGATAGTAGGAGGTGTGTGATAGTGGAAGGCTCTATGTTTTATTGGATTCTTTGGGTATTTTGGGTTTCGATTACTTTTTTTATGAACAAACAAAATCCCTATCGAACAAAAGTAGCCATTGGATTATTAATGGTAATAATACTTTCAAATGTGCATTTTATGGTTGGAAGTTTTCAGTTTTATGCAAGTGGAATATTTATGCTGCTATTATCTTTTATTATTTTGGGTAAGAAAAAGCTGGGTCCGTTGCTCTATGCCTTCATTTGTTCTTTTATTATTACCATTTCATATGTAACCTTTAATTTATTTGTCATTTATGATCCGATTTGGGTGATATTTCAAAAGGAATGGATGATGGGAATCTGCATGGGCTGTCTTGCAATCTTTTTACAAAAGTCTTTAAAAGATAGGTTGTTGATTATTGTAAGTGGTACCATGCAGGGTGAGATTCTCTATGCGTTTTACCTTAGTAAATTTGAATTTTCCTATCCAATTGGCACGATAGCATACCTAGATGTTACTTCGCTAGTGATTTTGTTGCTCGTAAGCTGGAGTATCCTTGAAAATGCCGGAACATTTTTCCAAAATCATTTTCACTTTTTGGAAAAAGGGAAGCAAAAAACATCATAAATTTCACTTATTATGTTTTTCCATTGCAGGAAAGGTTTCACATTGCTAAAATAATATGGTTAGACCCTTCTGTTTGAAAGAAGGGTTTCTTTATCATTAGTACACAATAACGATAAAAATAACAAAATATTGATAAATATATGGATAGAAAGGATGGCGATTATAATGGTAAAACCAGTTATAGCCATTGTAGGACGACCAAATGTTGGGAAATCAACCATTTTCAACAGAATTGTTGGAGAGAGAATTTCCATCGTTGAAGATATCCCTGGAGTAACGCGTGATCGTATTTATAGCTCAGGGGAATGGTTGACACATGATTTTAATGTAATTGATACTGGGGGAATTGATATCGGGGATGAACCATTTCTCGAGCAAATCCGCCAACAGGCTGAAGTCGCGATTGACGAAGCGGATGTAATTATTTTCTTAACAAATGGACGAGAAGGAGTAACAGCTGCAGATGAAGAGGTTGCAAAGATTTTGTATAAATCTAAAAAGCCTATTGTATTAGCTGTTAACAAAATTGATAACCCTGAAATGCGTGAGCAAATCTATGATTTTTATTCTTTAGGATTCGGAGAACCGATACCAGTATCAGGCTCTCACGGCCTGGGGCTGGGTGACTTATTGGATGAGGCTGCAAAACATTTTCCTCAGAATAAGGGTCAGGATTATGACGAAGATGTCATTAAATTTTCTTTGATTGGTCGTCCCAATGTTGGAAAGTCTTCCTTGGTTAATGCAATTTTGGGAGAAGACCGCGTCATTGTTAGTGATATAGCTGGAACGACAAGAGACGCAGTGGATTCACCTTATACTTATAATGGTGGAGAATATGTCATTATTGATACAGCTGGGATGCGGAAAAAAGGAAAGGTTTATGAGACTACGGAAAAATATAGTGTACTCCGTGCTCTAAGGGCAATAGAACGGTCAGATGTCGTTTTAGTGGTCATTAATGCTGAAGAAGGCATCATCGAACAGGACAAGAAGATTGCAGGCTATGCACATGAAGCTGGCAGAGCAATTGTCATTGTTGTCAATAAGTGGGATGCAGTAGAAAAAGATGAAAAAACAATGAAGGAACTTGAACAAAAAATCAGGGAACATTTTCTTTTCCTAAGTTATGCACCGATCGTTTTCTTATCTGCAAAGACAAAAAAACGTATTCATACACTATTGCCAATGATTAATACAGCTAGTGAAAACCATTCGATGCGTGTCGAAACAAGCGTATTAAATGATATCATTATGGATGCGGTAGCGATGAATCCAACGCCTACAGACAAAGGCCGCAGATTAAAGATTTACTATACTACTCAGGTAGCCGTGAAACCGCCAACCTTTGTTGTTTTTGTAAATGAACCAGAATTACTGCATTTTTCATATGAGCGCTTCTTAGAAAATCGGATCCGGGATGCTTTTGGATTCGAGGGAACTCCGATAAAAATTTATGCAAGAGAAAGAAAATAATTTTACGGTGGAGTGATCTACAATGCAGGAAAATAAAGAAGCTGTAGCTGTTGTTGGTGCAGGATCCTGGGGGACGGCGCTTGCGATGGTCCTTGCAGATAATGGACATGAAGTTCGATTATGGAGCCATACTGAATCTCAGG
This sequence comes from Neobacillus sp. CF12, assembly GCF_030348765.1. Classification (GTDB taxonomy): domain Bacteria; phylum Bacillota; class Bacilli; order Bacillales; family Cytobacillaceae; genus Neobacillus. Next base: position 5,642,699 of record NZ_JAUCEU010000007.1, read on the forward strand.
TTCAAGAAATTAATCAATTCCATACAAATAAAAAATACTTGCCAGAAATACAGCTGCCCGAGTTAATCGTTGGCTATGCCTCTTTGAGTGATGCTTTGGCAGATATAAAAACGGTCATATTAGCAGTGCCGACAAAGGCAATCCGTGAAGTTCTTCGGAAAGTAATTAACGTTCAAAGTACACCTTTGACCATTGCACATGTGAGTAAGGGGATTGAGCCTGATTCCCTTTTGAGAATATCACAACTGATAAAAGAAGAAATGCCAAGTGAGCTTTTGAAAGCAGTGGTAGTGCTCTCAGGTCCTAGTCATGCAGAGGAAGTTAGTAAGAGGCACCCTACAACTGTAACCGTATCGTCTGAAGATATGGGTGCTGCAGAAGAAATACAAGATTTGTTTATTAACCATAATTTTAGGGTTTATACGAATCCAGATGTAATTGGTGTTGAAATTGGCGGTGCATTAAAGAATATCATCGCCTTGTGCGCAGGAATAACGGACGGGCTAGGATACGGCGATAACGCCAAGGCTGCTTTAATGACAAGAGGATTAGCTGAAATAGCTCGACTTGGTACAAAAATGGGGGCTAATCCATTGACCTTTTCAGGGTTAGCGGGAATAGGGGATTTAATTGTAACGTGTACGAGCGTCCATTCAAGGAACTGGAGAGCAGGAAATCTGCTTGGTAAAGGTAAAAACCTTGATGAGGTACTTGATAATATGGGAATGGTTGTAGAGGGAGTAAGGACAACGAAGGCTGCCTATCAGCTTGCCCAGAAATATAATGTCAGCATGCCAATCACATGTGCCCTCTATGATGTTTTATTTAATGGGAAAAATGCAAAAGATGCAGTCGATGTCTTAATGGCTCGTGGTAAAACACATGAAATGGAAGATTTAGTAAACATTCTTGAAGAAAGAAACCTTGAGGAATAATAATTATGAATTTCTATGAAAAATAGGCTTTCATTGAGTGCGCATTCCTACATGGGTTGCATACAATGCAAGCGAAGCACACGTGAAGTATGAACCTAAATGTTTGGGTTGTTTAGTCACTAAGACTGAAGTAAGGAATTCGCCCCTCTTTACTTCAGTTTTTTTGTGTTTGTCTAACCAAAACTTTTATTAAAACACCTTCCTTATGTTATAATAACTTTCGGAATAAGGGGGTGTCCTAATGTCACCAGGTATGCTGAAAATGTGGATCTCGATTGCCGGGATGGGACTTATGTTTCTTGCTATTTTTACAATTTATCTAAGCCGGTATAAGTTAAATGGAGTGCTAAAGGTTTTAACGGCGGTCCTAGCTTATATTTTTTTATTCATTTCCGGAATTACATTGGTTATTGTCCTTTTTACATAATAAAAAAAATAGGTGATTGTATGAACTGGAAAGTTATTGCCACAATACTCGTTCTAACTTCTTTGTTTTTGACAGGCTGTATGTATCCCGCAGAGAAGTTAGCAGAAAATCAAATCCCATATACAGACCAAATCCAAGCAGTTCAACAAGCTGTGAATACCTTTAAGGAGGATAATGGGGGGATCCTGCCGATTAAAACAAGGGAAGCGGCGACTCCAATCTATCAGAAATATCCGATTGATTTTAAAAAAATTGCTCCTAAATATCTTGCTGAGCCTCCCGGGAATGCTTTTGAAAGTGGCGGAATATTTCAATATGTTCTTGTTGATGTTGAAACCAATCCAACCGTCAAACTGCTAGACTTAAGAATGGTCGATAAGATTCGTGATATCAAACTGCGAATTAAATCAAACGGTTATCCGCCATATAAAGAACAACTTGCTGATAACGTGTATACGATCGATTTTGATGAATTAGGATACAAACAAGAACCGTTTGCGATTAGTCCATTTACGAATCAAAATCTCTCCTTTGTGGTCTCAACAGATGCTGAAGTCTTTGTCGATTACCGTCAAGACTTATATAAGCAGCTAAAAGAAAGTGACAAGCAGGTAAAACCAGGTGAGGATATTCGCTATATTCTAGTGGAAAATTCCATGTTTGTTCCTGCCTATTCTTTGCCATATACAATTGATGAGAATAATGAACCAGTTTTTTTAATGCAATAAGAATGTCAATTAGTCATAACCCTTCACCTGCGAAATATATTGTAGGAGTAGGGTTTTTTTTTGGTCAAAAAGAATCTTTGAATCTTCACCTTAAAACCCTCATTCAATCAACTGTTCAGACACAACAGATACGTGCATAATCATGGAATATTTACTTAAGGGGGTAAAAAAATTATAAAAAAGTGTCATAACAATATAGGACAACGTCATAAATATATATTGTCCAAACATATCTTGATGGATAATATTATCCCACTTTACTCTATGATCGGGAGGGGATCACTTGGAAAAGGTTGATATTTTCAAAGATATTGCCGAAAGAACTGGCGGTGATATTTATTTAGGAGTAGTAGGTGCTGTTCGAACAGGAAAATCCACATTTATTAAAAAATTTATGGAGCTTGTGGTTTTACCGAATATAGACAATGAGGCTGAAAGATCTAGAACTGTGGATGAGCTTCCTCAGAGTGCTGCAGGAAAAACAATCATGACAACAGAGCCGAAGTTTGTTCCAAATCAGGCTGCTACTGTGCATGTTGACGAAGGTCTTAATGTTAATATTAGGCTGGTCGATTGTGTCGGTTATACTGTTCCAGGTGCAAAAGGGTATGAGGATGAAAATGGTCCTAGAATGATCACTACACCTTGGTACGAGGAGCCGATTCCTTTCCATGAAGCAGCAGAAATTGGAACACGAAAGGTAATTCAAGAACATTCTACGATTGGCGTAGTAGTTACTACCGACGGAACGATCGGTGAGATTCCAAGAAGTAATTATATTGAAGCTGAGGAAAGAGTGATTAATGAGCTGAAGGAAGTTGGCAAACCGTTTATCATGGTTGTCAATAGTGCTCAGCCGTATCACCCAAGCACGGAAACCCTAAGGTCTAGCTTAGCTGAGAAATATGACATCCCTGTACTCGCTATGAGTGTTGAAAGTATGCGTGACAGTGATGTGCTGAATGTGCTAAGAGAGGCGCTTTATGAGTTTCCAGTTCTTGAGGTTAACGTTAATCTCCCAAGCTGGGTAATGGTATTAAGAGAGAATCATTGGCTTCGAGAAAGTTATCAAGAAGCAGTCAAAGAAACGGTTAAAGATATCAAGAGATTAAGAGATGTTGACAGGGTCGTGCAGCAATTTAGCGACTTTGACTACATCGAGAGAGCTGGTTTAGCAGGGATTGAAATGGGTCAAGGTGTTGCAGAAATTGACTTGTTTGCACCAGACGAACTTTATGATGATATTTTAAAAGAAATTGTAGGAGTAGAAATAAGAGGGAAAGATCATCTACTTGAGCTTATGCAGGATTTTGCTCATGCAAAAGCAGAGTATGATCATATTTCAGATGCATTAAGAATGGTGAAGCAAACAGGATATGGAATAGCCTCACCGTCACTTTCAGATATGAGTCTAGAAGAACCGGAAATTATCCGTCAGGGTGCAAGGTTTGGTGTAAGGCTGCGAGCAGTAGCTCCATCGATTCATATGATTAAGGTAGATGTGGAATCTGAGTTTGCTCCAATTATAGGGACTGAAAAGCAAAGTGAAGAGCTAGTCCGGTACTTAATGCAGGACTTCGAGGATGATCCATTATCCATCTGGAATTCTGATATTTTTGGACGTTCGTTAAGTTCCATCGTCAGGGAAGGAATCCAGGCGAAACTATCCTTAATGCCTGAGAATGCAAGATATAAACTAAAAGAGACATTAGAGAGAATTATTAACGAAGGCTCCGGCGGGTTAATAGCAATAATCCTTTAAGAATGAAGACTCCAATTGGAGTCTTTATTCTTTTTTACAAAAAACAACATCCAATATCGTCTAAAATAGTAGAAATTTGTAGAAATGAAGAAAAGATTACCATTATTTCATGATTTATTCTTGATAAGCGTAAATGATTGTGATAATCTTTTAACAGATTCACGTTTAGTGCTTTAAACCTTTATATAACAAGGTTTTTTATTAAAAAAGTAGATTAAAATATAAAAAGCTGTAATTTTTGATTACTTTGCCAATAAAACCGCGCTATGACGTATAGAAATTAGAAAAAGTGTTTAGAAATGTAGATAAGTAATCTTATTTACGATTCTTAACTTAAATTATTGGGAGGAGGTGAATAGCATGAACAAGACAGAACTAATTAACGCAGTTGCAGAAGCAAGCGAACTTTCTAAAAAAGACGCTACAAAAGCAGTTGATGCTGTTTTTGATTCAATCTTAGATGCATTAAAAAATGGTGATAAAGTCCAATTAATCGGTTTTGGAAACTTCGAAGTACGCGAACGTGCAGCACGTAAAGGCCGCAATCCTCAAACAGGTGAGGAAATCGAAATTGGTGCAAGCAAAGTTCCTGCTTTCAAACCAGGTAAAGCGCTTAAAGATGCAGTAAAATAATTACATAAATTTATTGCCTCGGCAAAAAGGTCATGGTAAACTCCATGACCTTTTTTCTTTGCCCTTGCAACTTTGAACATCCCATTTGTTGTGCTAATATGTATTTGTCGTATATACTTGTTTGATATAATGTAGGGGGAATATGCATGTCTGAAGTGAATCGTACCCAAATTGAAGAAGCGGTGCGTTTAATATTATCTGCGATTGGCGAAGATCCGAGCAGAGAAGGTCTTCTAGATACACCGAAACGAGTAGCAAAAATGTATGAAGAGGTATTTAGTGGTCTGAAGGAAGATCCAAAAAAACATTTCGAGACTATTTTCAGTGAAGACCATGAAGAATTGGTGCTTGTAAAGGATATCCCATTCTATTCTATGTGTGAACATCATCTTGTACCTTTCTTTGGAAAAGCGCATGTCGCATATTTACCTAAAAATGGCCGTGTAACCGGATTAAGTAAATTAGCTAGAGCTGTTGAGGCAGTTGCTAAAAGACCACAGTTGCAAGAGAGAATTACTTCAACCATTGCTGATAGTATGATGGAAAAATTAGATCCGCATGGAGTAATGGTGGTTGTCGAGGCAGAACATATGTGTATGACGATGCGCGGAGTAAAAAAACCAGGATCAAAGACTGTAACAACTGCAGTACGGGGCAATCTTGCAAATGATGCCATTGCTCGTTCGGAAATACTATCTTTAATTAGGAATTAGTGAGGTGATACTATGGAAAAACGACAACCACAAAGTAGTGATTTTGTTGTAATCAAAGCAATCGATGATGGTGTAAGTGTAATTGGACTTACAAGGGGAAGTGACACGAAATTCCATCATTCAGAAAAGTTAGATAAAGGTGAGGTACTTATCGCACAATTTACAGAACATACCTCTGCAATAAAAATTAGGGGAAATGCAAAAATAATGACGCAATTTGGTGAAACTGAAAGCGAAACAAAAAAATAAGAATTCTATGGTGGAAATGTAATTATTTTGTGAATTTCTGCCCATACATACGCTTTTATGATATAATTGTCACTGCCTTGTTAACATAAAAGGATTGTAATAAATATATTAAATCGGGGAAGCAAGGGTGATTAAATTGCCAGACATTCGACAAAACTTTACAGACATTAAGGTGCAAGTTGAGCAAAAAGTATTTCATCCTTACTTGATAAAATATATTGAGACTCCTGTAATCGATGAAGATAAACTGCTTATTCTCGTGTCCATTATGGATCGACTCGAATTGTCTTACAATGAGTTAAAAAATTACGCTATGACAACAATGCTTATTCAAATTGCCCTCGATACCCATGAACATATTTCGAATGCATCTGTAGATGAAATAAATAGACAATTAACCGTCCTTGCTGGGGATTATTATAGTGGTTTGTATTATAAATTGTTGGCTGAGTCAGAAGACATCAACATGATAAAAGAACTCTCTAAAGGGATTAAAGAGGTAAATGAACATAAAATATCCGTTTATCAAAACGAACTGGTTAGCATTGAAAATCTTATGGCTAGTATTAAGAAAATCGAAAGTTCTTTACTTGTGAAATTCTCAGAGTGCTTTAAGGTGGACTTATGGAATGAATTTATCGCCAATTTATTTTTTTTCAAGCGATTGCTCCACGAAAGGAAACTTTTTTCGGAATCCGGAAGCAGCTTCGTGTTCGATAAACTAAAAGAATTAACTATTCCTAATAAAAATAGTACAATAAAAAATCTATCAGAAAAACATCAAAGAGATTTGCTTGTGATTTGTGATCGTTATCTTGATTCTTCAAAACAATTCCTATTAAAAGGAATAAGTCAGCTCCCATATTTAAATGATATGCTTGAAGCTAGAATAACTTCGATCATTAACGAACATCAACCATTGGCGAATACTTTAGTGGAAGAAGGGTAAGCGTATGCAGCAATCTAAGGAACAACGGGTTCATAAAGTATTTGAGAAAATTTCTGACAACTACGATAAAATGAACTCAGTAATTAGTTTTCAACAACACATCAAATGGCGTAAGGATACCATGAAAAGAATGAATGTTAAACCAGGTTCGAAAGCGCTGGATGTTTGTTGTGGAACAGGGGACTGGACGATTGCGTTAGCTGAGGCTGTTGGCCCTTCCGGTGAGGTTACTGGATTGGACTTTAGTCAAAATATGCTAAATGTAGGGATTGAAAAGGTAAAAGGTCTAGGACTTAAACATGTTACCCTTATTCATGGTAATGCGATGGAACTTCCTTTCCCTGATAATAGCTTTGACTATGTAACGATAGGATTTGGGTTGAGAAATGTCCCAGATTACCTTCAAGTATTAAAGGAAATGAATCGTGTATTGAAGCCAGGAGGTATTGCTGTATGCCTTGAAACCTCCCAGCCTACCTTAATAGGATACAAACAGCTCTATTATTTTTATTTTAAATTTATCATGCCGTTGTTTGGCAAGTTATTTGCTAAGAGCTATAAAGAGTACTCTTGGCTCCAGGAATCAGCAAGAAATTTCCCTGGTATGAAAGAACTTGCGAGAATGTTTGAGACTGCCGGATTTAAAGATGTTTACTATAAGCCATATAGCGGTGGGGCTGCAGCAGTCCATATAGGAAATAAAAAATAAGTTTTACTAGAAAAGCAAACAGGACGAAAAGCTGGTGAATACAAATGAAATTAAAGATGATGTATTCATTTTTGAATTCAGATATAAATACAATAGAAAGAAAGTTAGAAGAGACCATTCAGGCGGATTCTCTTCTTTTGAAACGGGCTTCTTTACATACCCTGCAGGCAGGAGGTAAAAGAATTCGGCCTGTTTTTGTTTTATTGGCTGGAAAGTTTGGTCAATATGATATTAATGTAATGAAAAACGTTGCTGTTGCTCTTGAACTTATTCACATGGCTTCACTCGTACATGATGATGTGATTGACGATGCGGATTTGCGGAGGGGTCAGCCAACTGTTAAAGCAAAATGGGACAACAAGACGGCCATGTATACGGGTGATTTTATCTTTGCACTTTCTCTTGAATTGATGAGTGATATTAAAAAGCCCTTAGCTCATAAAATATTAGCCAATACCATTGTTGAGGTAACGGTTGGTGAAATTCAACAGATAAAAGATAAGTATCGTTTTGATCAAAATCTCAGGGATTATTTGAGAAGAATAAAGCGAAAGACAGCATTGTTAATTTCGGCAAGCTGTCAACTGGGTGCGATTGCTGCTGAGGTAGAAGAGTCTGTACATAAAAAACTGTATCTATTTGGTTATTATGTCGGTATGGCTTTTCAAATTACAGATGACATTCTAGATTTTACCTCATCTGAAGAGGAATTAGGTAAGCCTGCTGGCAGTGATTTGCTCCAAGGTAATATTACAGCTCCCGCTCTTTATGCGATGGAGGATGAAGGTATTCGCTCCGAAATTGAAAAGGTCCATGTGGATATGGAACCAGTTCAAATACAAAAAATTATCTCACTCATTAAAAATTCAGGGGCAATTGAAAAATCTATTGCTTTAAGTGATATGTACTTAGATAAAGCACTAGCAGTACTAGAAGACCTTCCTGCTAATAGAGCCAAAAAAACACTAAGAGATATCGCAAAATTTATCGGACGCCGGAAATATTAAAAGAAGGGAGTTAATCTAGGATTAACTCCCTTCATTTATAGACTTGCGAAATATTCAAAACAATGTTAATATTTTCGGTGGGTTGTTAATAAGACATCCATATACATACATAACTAGGAGTGGAATTCATGGAAAAAACATTTTTAATGGTGAAGCCTGATGGCGTACAGCGTAATTTAATCGGAGAAATCGTTGCTCGTTTCGAAAAAAAGGGCTTCCAGTTAGTAGGCGCTAAATTAATGAGCATTCCGACTGAACTTGCAGAGGAACACTATGGTGAGCACAAAGAACGTCCATTCTTTGGTGAATTAGTAGATTTCATTACATCTGGCCCTGTATTTGCAATGGTTTGGCAAGGTGAGAATGTTATTGCAACAGCACGTCAAATGATGGGATCAACCAACCCAAAGGACGCTGCGCCTGGTACAATCCGTGGTGATTTTGGCTTAACAGTTGGAAAGAATGTTATTCACGGTTCAGATTCACCTGCAAGTGCAGAGCGTGAAATTGGATTGTTTTTTAAAGATGGCGGCGTAGTAGAGTACTCTAAACTCGTAAACGAATGGATTTACTAATTATATAAAAAAAGGCACTTGTATAGCTATACAGGTGCCTTTTTTGTATGCGCATACATTGGAATAATAAAAATTTTTCTGCAACAATGGTGTACAAATCGATTAACTGTTATTATCATTAAATAAATAATCAACTTTTAGTTTATGCTATTTTCAGATAATTATACTAGGTTTATTAGTCTGTTTATGGTATATTGATAAAAATCCTTTAATGAGTTGAAGGGGGAAAGTGTAATGGGAATGAGATATTTAACAGCTGGAGAATCACACGGTCCACAATTAACGACAATACTAGAAGGTCTGCCAGCAGGAATGCCATTATTAGCTGAAGACATAAATACTGAACTTGCAAGACGGCAACAAGGATACGGTCGTGGCAGAAGGATGCAAATAGAGAAAGATACCGTTGAAATCACATCTGGAGTACGACATGGACTAACACTTGGGTCTCCGATTGCTCTAAACGTAAAGAACAATGACTGGAAGCATTGGACAAAAATTATGGGAGCAGACCCATTAGAAGAAGGTCAAGAGGATGAGGTAAAACGAAAAATAACCCGCCCAAGGCCAGGCCATGCTGATTTAAACGGGGCGATAAAATATGGTCACCGTGATATGAGAAATGTCCTTGAGCGTTCTTCTGCACGCGAAACAACAGTTAGAGTAGCAGCAGGAGCCGTTGCTAAGAAGCTTTTATCTTTAGTTGGCGTTACACTTGTTTCGCATGTGGTTGAAATTGGTGGTATTCAAGCAAAAGCAAACGCTAATTTATCTATCGAAGAGTTAAAAGAGAGAACTGAGCTTTCACCTGTACGCTGCGCTGACCCTGATGTTGAACAGGAAATGATGAATGCCATTGACACTGCTAAGAAAAATGGTGATTCAATTGGCGGTGTGGTAGAAGTCATCGCAGTTGGCATGCCTGCTGGGGTGGGTAGCTATGTTCAATATGACAGAAAATTAGATGCAAAGCTTGCTGCAGCGATTGTAAGTATTAATGCATTTAAAGGAGTAGAGTTTGGAATCGGCTTTGAAGCAGCAAGAAAGCCGGGAAGTGAAGTACATGATGAGATTGTTTGGGATCAAGAAAACGGTTATATACGAAAGACGAACCGTTTAGGTGGTTTCGAAGGTGGAATGAGCACAGGAATGCCGATTGTTGTTCGAGGCGTAATGAAGCCTATTCCGACATTATATAAGCCATTAATGAGTGTTGATATTGATACGAAAGAGCCGTTTTCAGCTAGTGTGGAACGCTCAGATAGTTGTGCTGTCCCTGCAGCTGCGGTTGTTGCCGAGAATGTCGTTGCATGGGAATTAGCCAATTCTCTTATCGATCAATTTTATAGTGACCGCTTTGAAACATTTGCCGATGAAATTAAACGTCAGCGTGAGTACGCGAGGGAATTTTAATGGAATCCATTCACATACAAACGAGTTCCAAAAACTATGATGTGTTTGTTGGTAAGGATATTTTAAGAGAAATCAGCTTTTTTTTAAAAAATCATTTTCCTAATTTAACTACAATATTAATGATTACAGATGAGACAGTTGGAAAAATCCATCTCGATAAGATTGTACCTCTTCTTTCTGAATGGGATCCTGTAATTTTTACTGCTCCGAGCGGCGAAAAGGCAAAGACGTTTGAGGTATACTATAATGCTTTATCAATGGCATTAGAAAACCATCTAGATCGTAAATCTGTCATTCTAGCTTTTGGCGGAGGAGCTGTAGGTGATTTATCGGGGTTTGTCGCTGCATCATTCATGAGAGGCATTCCCTTTATCCAAATTCCGACGACCATTCTCGCACATGATAGTGCCGTGGGTGGTAAAGTAGCGATTAATCATCCTCAAGGGAAAAATATGATTGGGGCTTTTCATCAGCCTGAGGCTGTTTTTTATGACCTTCAACTACTCAATACGCTCCCTGAGCAAGAAGTTCGTTCTGGTTTTGCAGAGGTTATTAAACATGCACTTATTTATGACCTTGACTTTTATCATTGGTTGAAAAAAGAAATTCATCATCTTGATTCCTTAACTTCTGAACAATTATTTGAATCACTTACAAAAGGGATTAAAATAAAAAATGAATTTGTTTCAAAAGATGAAAAAGAGACAGGAATTCGTGCTTATCTCAATTTTGGGCATACATTAGGGCATGCAATTGAATCAGAAATGGGCTATGGTAATTTTACACATGGTGAAGCTGTAATGATTGGAATGATTTTTGCATTAAAGCTAAGTAATGAGGTATCAGGTTTATCTTTTAAAACAGAAGAGTTTATAAGCTGGGTTCAGAAACTTGGTTATCAAACTGAAATTCCCAGTCATTTGTCCATTGAGAGATTACTATCGAAAATGAAACAGGATAAAAAATCTTTAGGCGGATCAGTAAAATTTGTATTGTTAGAGCAAATAGGGAAACCAAAACTTCAGGAACTTTCTGATGACTTTTTACTAGGTCAGCTCAGAAACTTTTAAGAACTAGGGGGGCTTTTCATGATTAGAGGGGTGAGGGGTGCAATCACCGTAGATTGCAATACCGAAGAGGCAATCATATCAGCAACAGAAGAGCTTTTGAAACATGTGATTGAGGGAAACAATATTCTTCCAGAGCAGGTAGCTTCTGTTTTTATTTCTACAACTGAAGATCTAAATGCAGCTTTCCCTGCTAAAGCGTTGCGTAAATTTGCTGGCTGGACTTACGTACCAGTCATGTGTATGAGGGAATTAGCAGTTCCAAATTCTTTACAAATGTGTGTTAGAGTCATGATGCATGTGGATACAGCAGTGCCGCAGGAAGAAATTGTTCATGTTTATTTAGAAGGGGCAAAGGTGTTAAGACCTGATTTAGGCAATACCTTAGCTAAATAAATACTGTATATCATCTTAAGGATGGAGTGGAGATAATGAGATGGAAAAAGCAATTATTAACACTGACTCCCTATCAGCCAGGTAAATCAATAGAGTCAGTAAAAAAACAATATAACTTAGATGAGATTGTTAAGCTAGCATCAAATGAGAATCCATTTGGATGTTCCAAACATGTTCTTTCCGCATTGCAAAATTCTCAGCCAGGCTTTGCTATCTATCCTGATGGGTATATGACCAATTTACGGGAATCGGTAGCTTCATTTTTAAAAGTAAATCAAGATGAACTTATTTTCGGTAATGGTTCTGATAATATTATCCAAATCATTTCCAGATCTCTCCTGCACTCTGGAGCCAATACGGTAATGGCGACCCCATCCTTTTCGCAATATAAACATAATGCTGTGATAGAGGGAGCAGAGATAAGGGAAATTCCGCTGGTAAATGGTGAACATGATTTAGACAAAATGGCTGAAGCCGTTGATGAGAATACCAATGTTGTCTGGGTGTGCAGTCCAAATAATCCAACAGGTACATATGTATCAGAAAATAAATTGCTTGCTTTTTTAGAAAAAGTTCCATCACATGTTTTAGTGGTACTTGATGAGGCGTATTTTGAGTATGTATTTGCAGACGATTACTACGATTCCATAGAATTAACACGAAGGTATCCGAATCTTATTGTTTTAAGGACTTTTTCAAAAATATATGGTCTCGCTTCCTTAAGGGTCGGCTATGGTGTTGCCAACAAATCAATTGTTCAAGCTCTCGAACCTGCAAGGGAACCATTTAATGTGAATTCATTCGGTCAGGTTGCGGCTATTGCAGCAATTGGGGATCAAGAGTTTGTTCAAGACTGTAAGGAAAAGAACCAGCAAGGTTTAAATCAATTTTATGACTTTTGTAAACAACACGATTTAAGCTATTATCCTTCGCAAACTAATTTTATTTTAATTGATATAAATGCTGATGCGAATGAAGGTTTCCAATTTTTATTAGAAAAAGGCTTTATCGTCAGATCAGGGAAGGCATTAGGATTTCCAACTTCATTAAGGATTACAGTTGGCTCAGCAGAGCAAAATGAAGGTGTACTTAAAGCACTTGGTGAATTTCTAAACGAACAAAGTACAGCGAAGCTCAATAAAAAATAGGGGGACTACCAATGAATGGCCGAGTTTTTGTTATTGGGCTTGGGTTAATTGGCGGTTCTTTAGCTTTATGTATAAAGAAAGAACATAAAGATGCCACCATAATTGGCTATGATATTCATCAAGAACAAGCTAAGCTTGCTAAAATGCTAGGTGTAATTGATGAAGTCGCTAGTCACATAGCAGAGGGTGCAAAAACGGCAGATATAATTATTATTTCTGCACCTGTAATTGAAACAGAAGCAATTATTCACCTATTGTCAGAGCAATTGTTAAATCCAGACGTAATTATTACTGACACCGGGAGTACAAAAAGTAAAATTGTAGCCAATGCTGCATGCCTTAAGAAAAAAGGCTACACCTTTATTGGGGGACATCCAATGGCCGGTTCTCACAAAAGTGGTGTATCAGCTGCTAAAGAATTTCTTTTCGAGAATGCCTTTTACCTCCTGACGCCAGAGGACCATATTGAGAGTTCAAAGGTAGAAAGATTAAAGAATTGGCTTAAAGGTACGAATGCAAAATTCTTAAGTGTTACCCCTGATACTCACGATTACCTAACGGGAATCGTTAGCCACTTCCCCCATATCATTGCGGCATCGATTGTCCGTCAAACGGAGAAGTTAGCGGGAGAAGAGAGTCTTATTCCCCGTTTAGCAGCCGGAGGATTTCGAGATATTACTAGGATTGCTTCTAGCAGCCCAGAAATGTGGAAGGACATTCTGCTTCATAATCGTGAGGTTCTGATAGAATTGATAGATAAGTGGAAGGAAGAAATGGATTGGGTGCAGGTATTACTCCAACAAGAAAATAGTGAGGAAATCTTTAGCTATTTTCAGCAGGCTAAACAATTTCGCGATGGTCTGCCGATAAGAGAAAAAGGGGCTATACCTGCATTTTATGATCTGTTTGTTGATGTTCCGGATTATCCAGGTGTCATTTCTGAAATTACAGGGTACTTAGCGAAAGAAAATATTAGTATAACAAATATTCGAATATTGGAAACGCGAGAAGACGAGATTTACGGGGTACTAGTTATTAGTTTTCAAACCGAAGAAGATCGTGGACGGGCGAAAAAGTGTATCCATTACTGCTCAAACTTTGCTACCTCGATTGGAACTTAATTTGATCTGAATATAGGTGATGAAATGGAATTAAAAGAATTGCTGCCAACTATAAATGGTTTAAAGGGTGTAATTGATATACCTGGGGATAAATCAATCTCTCATCGTTCCGTTATGTTTGGGTCTATTGCTCAGGGTGTAACGAAGGTGACGAACTTTCTTCCAGGTGATGATTGTTTAAGTACGATCTCCTGTTTTCGAAAGTTAGGGGTTGTAATTGAAGAGAATGAAAATGAATTAACCATATATGGGAACGGTTTTGATGGATTAAAGGAACCTGATGAAGTATTAGATGTGGGGAATTCTGGAACAACTATTCGATTATTATTAGGGATATTAGCGGGAAGACCATTCTTCTCTACATTAATTGGTGACCACTCGATAGGGAAAAGACCAATGACAAGGGTTACAGAACCACTAAGATCAATGGGTGCACAAATTGACGGTCGCAAGGATGGAGAATTTACTCCGCTTAGTATACGAGGTGGACATTTAAATCCGATCCACTATCAGATGCCTGTGGCAAGTGCTCAGGTGAAATCGGCTTTGATTCTTGCCGGTCTGCAAGCTGAGGGAGAATCAATCATCATCGAAAAAGCGGAATCGCGTGATCATACCGAAAGAATGATACGTAAATTTGGCGGTGAGGTTCAAAAGAATAATCGTACTATTACAGTAAAAGGCGGTCAAAAGCTTATTGCGTCTGATGTTCTTGTGCCTGGGGATATTTCCTCAGCGGCTTTTTTCCTTGTTGCCGGGGCAATAGTTCCTGATAGTGAAATTGTTTTAAAGAATGTTGGCTTGAACCCTACCAGAACAGGTATCATTGAGATTATGAACAAAATGGGTGCCAATTTAGAGATTTATCAGGAAGAAGCATCTTCCTTTGAACCAGCCGGTGATATAACGGTTAAGACCTCAAGCCTTAGAGGAACGGTTATTGAAGGTGATGTGATCCCAAGACTAATTGATGAAATCCCGATTATAGCTTTATTAGCAACACAAGCAGAAGGAACGACAATTATAAAAGATGCTTCTGAGCTTAAAGTTAAAGAAACAAATCGAATTGACACAGTTGTCCAAGAGTTAACCAAGCTTGGTGCTTCAATTGAAGCGACAGATGACGGAATGATTATTCATGGTGGTTCTACTCTCACAGGTGGTACTGTATCCAGTCATGGTGACCATAGAATAGGAATGATGCTCGCAATAGCTTCGCTGCTATGCAAGGACAAGGTGGTACTTGAAAATCCAGAAGCCATCTCCGTATCATATCCAAACTTCTTCAATCATTTAAATCGCTTGAAAAAATAGCTTTGTTAAAGCTAAATGATTATATTTGCACTCTGTTGATTTGCTCGGAAGGCACGAAGACTCCTCGAAAATGCTATCGCATTTTCTTCGTGCGCTGGCAGATTCGAGGAAGTAATTCAATGTCCTGCGGGAGGACGGAGCAGGGGGAGACCCCGCAGGCGCTTAAGCGCCGAGGAGGCTCCCCGGACCGTCCGCGGAAAGCGAAGTGCCTCGTGACAGGCAGATACCGCCTTTCACTGCGGTGCTTTTCCAAAGAAGCTTTCCTTAGTGGAGCGTAAATCAACAGACTAATTTACAAAGCCAAAAATAAAAGCTGCCTTTGTGCAGCTTTTATTTTTTGTCATAGATTTTAAAGCTGCCACATAGCTTGTCTTTAAGAAGGAAAGCTTGGAAAGAGGTGGTAGGATGGAATATATCATTGAAAATGCCAATATTCTCAAAGAAACAAAACTTACAAAAACATCGCTGCTGGTTAAAGGTAACCACATAGCCGCAAAGCAAGCACAAATTAATCATAATAGATTAATAAAAATGAATGCAGAATCTTTTATTATGACCCCATCTTATGTACTGTTAGATACAAGTATACCTCTTAATGCCTCCTTTCAGGAATTTCGGAAATACATGATTGAGAAATTCCTTTTAAAAGGATGTACTACATTCCTTACCTATATTTCCGTTTCTTACGAACGAGAATTAACGGAAAAAATAAAAGAAGCAAAAACAGCTCTCATTAATAGTCCAATCGATTATCTCATCAGTGTTAAAATTCCACCACGCCTTTTAACTCCTTCTTTTATCAGGATATGTAAGAAAGAACGGGTTCCAGCAATCTTTATTGATGTTCATGATCTCGGTGAATTAGAAAAGATTCCATGGGGTTGGATTAAAGAAGCCCTGTTTCCATATAATTGTCCCCTCGTTCCAATAATTTCTAATGAGATAAAGAAGGAAGCAAGGAAGCCTTTGTCGAAATGGAAGATAATAATGGAAAATGAAAAAATCCCTTCATTTCTTGAGGAAATTACAGAGAATCACCCGATGTCCATTCTAGTGTTAAACAAACTAGGAATATATCCTCAAAAAGCTAGCCTCCTGCATGGAGCGGAAGTAAGCTATAATTTATTTTTTAAAGCTAGAGAAATCATGAATGTTGATGAAGTGGAATTATTTCATTATCATAGTGATAGACTTGTAGTGACAGTAAACAAGGGCAAAGTAGTACGTGCAGGGGAAGAGGTTTTATTTAAACCTGGATATGGAGAATATGTTAGGGTGCGAACCCCATCTTATTTTGCACTAAGTTAATCAAGGGAACCGAGAGGAAAGAGAAAATGGACAGAGTAAATAAAATTATTACAATGTTGGAAAACGGTCAACATAATGAAGCCATAAATGAATATAATGTTGTATTAACCAAAGGTCAGCCTGATGAAAAATTCCTTCTTGCTGAAGAAATGTTCCAGTTTGGATTTTTAACTGAATCAAAGGCGTTAGTTGAAAACTTATTGGCGATTTATCCTGAAGAGGGTGAACTCCTAGTCTTACTAGGTGATATTCTAGTTGAGTCTGGTGATGAGGAACAAGCAATTCTAGAATTAGAAAAAATCTCCGAACATGACCCCAGCTTTGGACAATCTCTTTTGCTGCTAGCGGACCTTTATCAAGTTCAAGGGTTATATGAGGTATGTGAAAGAAAATTGCAGAAAGCAAAGGCAATCTTACCAGATGAGGTCATCATTGATTTTGCTCTTGGTGAACTCTATAGTGAACAAGGAGAAGTAAAGAAGGCATTGGAATCATATGAGACAGTCTTAAAGGAGTGCAATGAAATTGCAGGTGTAAGCATTTTTCAACGAATAGCGGAGCTTTTAAGTGCCTCAGGCGAATTTGAAGAAGCTCTATTCTATTATGAGAAATCAATCAATGAGAAATTAGAGATTAATACGCTTTTTGGTTATGCATTTACCGCGCTTCAAGCAGGATATAATCGAACATCAATCGAGAAGTTTGAGGAATTGAAAGGATTGGACCCAGAATACCATTCCCTATATCTCCATTTAGCTAAGGCGTATGAACGGGAAGAAGAACTGGAAAATAGCTTAACTGTTATACAAGAAGGTATTAAGCAGGATGAATTTAATAAAGATTTATTTTTCTTCGGTGGCAAAATTGCCATTAAACTCGCAAAACCTGAGCTTGCCGAACAATATTTCCGCGAGGCACTTGCATTAGATCCAGGCTTTACAGAAGCAGCCCTTACACTTAATAAACTCTTTTTTCAGCAAGAAAGGTATGAAGCAGTCATTGATTTAATCTCACAGCTGGACTTTGTAGATGATGAGGAGCCCCAACTTTTATGGGATGCCGCCCTTGCTTATGATAAGTTAGAGGAATATTCCGATGCATTAGACAAATATGAGAGTGCATATACTTTCTTTAAGAATAATGAAGCATTTATGAACGATTATGGTTATTTTTTAATTGAGGAAGGAAAAAACGACCTTGCTGCCGAAATTTTTAAACAGTTACAAAAAGGTGATCCAACAAATGGGGAATATGCTGATTTGCTTGACCGTCTATTAAGTAGAGAGAATTAATAAAAATGCTGAATATACAGAGGAGGGAAACTATATATGGCAACCCCTGTTTCTGTCAACGAGAAAAAGGACTTTATTCGTTGGTTTTTAAATCATTATCAATTAAAAAGAAGAGAATGTGTTTGGATTCTTAATTATTTAATGAGTCACGACCAATTAATGGAGAAGGTTCATTTTGTAGAGCAAGCACAGTATTGTCCGCGCGGTTTGATTATGTCAACTCACTGCGTTGATAAAGTACCATTTCGCTTTTATAAGGAAAATGTTATGACAACTGATGCTGAAAAATCCTTTCATGATATTCGGTTAAATCGTGACGAAGATATTTTTATTCAATTAAACTTTCATGCTTCTAATCAAGCGCATCAATATGCGGCAGTATTAGAAGAAAATCCATTTGTTCCCAAACACCTTCAAGTAAATGAAAAAGACGGTATTGTAGCAGAACAATTTTTACAAAACAGTATTGAGCGGTTTCAACGAGAAAAGCTGCTTCAATTAATTGATGAAGCACTTGATAAGCAGGATAAAATTGCTTTTAGTGCATTAACAGAAAAGCTAAATCAACTAAAAGAAGCAGAGAAAAATGGAAGCTTGCGCTAAGCAGGCTTCCATTTTTGTATGGTTAATGAAATCTTTTCCCAATTTTCCTTTTATATTTTATTTGAAAAAATGATATGATAGATGTAATGATGAAAAAAGGGTTGGTGTCATAAATGAAGTGGGTTTCAAAGGATATAGAAACATATTTAACGGCAAAGGAATACGTGGATACAGCAGTTATCCCCTTATACTCTGTATCATTAGGGAATGAAATGTTGCAATCAGCCTCAAGCGCTGAATTTATTACGTTACTTACCAACTACTTAGAAAGACAATTTACTGGAAGACTCTTGTTGGTTCCACCTTTTACATACTTAAAGAATGATAATCCAGAAGGTATTATTCTGCAGTTGAAGAAATGGGAAGATAATATTGAGAAGAACGAGTTTAAACATATTTTTTACATAACGTCAGAGAGCGATTGGAAAATGTATGAGAATCAGCTTTCAGGTTCACTTATCTGGCTTCCGGCCCTTCCACTTGAACATTTGAGTGATTCCCAAAAGGTTTCCATGATTGAGAGCCAGGTAAAGCAGCTGTTGAGCCTTTTTACGCAAAAATGGCATGAAAATTTGTAATTCTTTGCGGTTTAACATGTTTTTAAAATAGTATGATATTGACCTAGGATTAAGATTGATATATCATGGTTATGTCCTAGTTTTATATGTGTTTAATTTATGTCCGATGGACTTAACTTGTGAATAGAGGGGGGATAAGCATGAGTAAGCATCGCGTATCAAGAAGACAATTTTTAACTTACACACTTACAGGTGTAGGGGGATTTATGGCAGCAGGAATGTTAATGCCAATGGTTCGTTTTGCAATTGATCCAGTATTAACTGCAGAAGCAGGTGGAGATTTTATTGCAACTCCATTGAAGATTTCCGACATTACTTCAGAACCACAACGAGTTGATTTCACGTTTGAGCAAAAGGATGCTTGGTATACTTCAGACGTTACAAATACTGCCTGGGTTTATAAGGATGAACAGGATAACATAGTTGCCCTATCTCCAGTCTGTAAACATTTAGGCTGTACAGTTGCTTGGGGTACTGATAAAGCACATCCTGACGAATTTTTCTGTCCATGTCACTTTGGACGATATACAAAGGATGGAACAAACGTTAAAGGGACTCCACCAATTGCACCACTGGATGTATATCCATTACAAGAAAAAGACGGTTTACTTTATTTAGGTAAAGCTGAGCCTAAGACAAAGGAGGCGTAATCATTGTTAAACAAAATTTACGATTGGGTAGATGAACGTTTAGATATTACGCCTTTGTGGCGCGATATCGCAGATCATGAGGTTCCTGAGCATGTCAATCCAGCGCATCACTTTTCTGCGTTTGTTTACTGTTTTGGCGGTATGACATTCTTTGTTACTGTTATTCAAATTCTTTCTGGTATGTTCTTAACGATGTACTATGTACCAGATATTAAAAACGCGTGGGAATCTGTATTCTACTTGCAAAATCAAGTAGCTTTCGGTCAAATTGTACGCGGAATGCATCACTGGGGTGCTAGTTTAGTTATTGTAATGATGTTCTTACATACATTACGCGTTTTCTTCCAAGGCGCATACAAAAAGCCTCGTGAACTTAACTGGATTGTTGGGGTACTCATTTTCTTCATCATGCTAGCTTTAGGTTTAACAGGTTATTTATTACCTTGGGATATGAAAGCGTTGTTCGCTACAAAAGTTACACTTCAAATTATAGAAGCAACACCGTTTATTGGTGTTCATCTTAAAACGTTACTATCGGGTCATGAGACGATTGTTGGTGCTCAAACCTTAACTCGTTTCTTTGCGATTCACGTGTTCTTCTTACCTGCTGCTTTATTTGGCTTAATGGCAGCTCACTTCATGATGATTCGTAAACAGGGTATTTCTGGACCACTATAATACTCTACATATGATTCCGAACTACTTATAATCTTAAATTACGAATAAAGGAGGGGGATTGTTCGATGCATCGCGGTAAAGGAATGAAGTTCGTTGGTGACTCACGTGTATTGGCACCTGAGGCACGTACGAAAAAGAATATTCCGAAGGATTACTCAGAGTACCCTGGTAAAACAGAGGCATTTTGGCCTAACTTCCTTTTGAAAGAATGGTTGGTAGGTGCAGTATTTCTTGTCGGTATTTTATGTTTAACAGTTGCACATCCTAGTCCACTTGAAAGGATTGCGGATCCGTCAGATACAGGATATGTTCCAATGCCGGACTGGTATTTCTTATTCTTATATCAATTGCTGAAGTATGAATTCGCAGCAGGACCTTACACAGTAGTCGGTGCGATGGTTATTCCAGGACTAGCTTTTGGAGCATTACTATTAGCGCCTTTCCTAGATCGTGGACCAGAGCGACGTCCAAGTAAGCGTCCATTAGCTACTAGCTTTATGCTATTAGCAATAGCGGCGATTACATTTTTAACATGGCAGTCTGCTTCTACCCACGATTGGGAAGCTGCAAAAGAATATGGTAAAATCGTAGCAACCGCTGACATTGACAAGACATCTGAAGAATACAAAATTGCCTCAGATAATACTTGTTTATCTTGTCACGGTGATGCCTTCCAGGGTGGAGCAGCTGCACCATCTTTGGTGGATACTGGATTATCTGCAGAAGAAATTTCAAAAATTGCAAAAGAAGGTATAGGAGCTATGCCTCCAGGAGTTTTCAAAGGTGACGACGAACAGCTTAAAAAGCTTTCTGAATACATTGCGAACTTAGGGAAATAATAACTGATTGAAAAAAGCTGACGTAATCTCGTCAGCTTTTATTATTAATAAAATAATTGAAAAGAGGAATAGAAGTGAAATGGATTTATCCTCTATTGGCCAATAGATCATTTTTACTATTGTTATTGATAATCAATATTGCTGGAACGATTTACGGCTACGTATGGTATGGCTGGCAATTAAAAGAAACACCTGCTTTATTTCTAATATTTGTTCCGGACAGCCCTACAGCAAGTTTATTTTTTGTCTTTGTTATCGCTGCATTCCTTTTAAAAAAGAATTGGCCCCTTATGGAAGCACTTGCAATTGTAACTTTATTTAAATATGGAATATGGGCTGTAGTAATGAATCTCCTAGTCTTCTTTGCTCAAGGAGAGTTAGATTGGATTGGGGTCATGTTGATTTTTTCACATTTTGCTATGGCAGTCCAAGCAATATTATATTCTCCCTTTTATCGTTTTAAATGGTGGCATCTAATTGTCACAGCGATTTGGACACTACATAATGATGTTATTGACTACGTTTTTTTCATGCTGCCTCGATACCACATGCTAAATGAGGTTACACCTCAAATTGGCTACTTTACCTTTTGGCTTTCAATCTTATCAATCATTATAGGCTATTATTTTGTTTTACGCCCTACTAGATTTAAATTAGAACTAAAATAGTAAATGATAGGATAAAAGATGGTCTAACCTTGTCCACCCTTTCATACATTTTATTAGTAATGATAGGGGGGACAAGGTTTGAAGTATAAATGGTTACTAATATCTTTAATTGTCATTATGCTCACTCCCATGACGGTAAGTGCGACTTCGCATACGCCGATAGAGAAGCTAGATAATATCTCTGATGAAGCACTTCAAATGGTTAAATTTCAGAGGTATGAAGATGGCAAAAAGCTGTTGAGTTATTTTTCAGAGCAATTCACGGATATTTCCAGCAAAGAACATCCTTTTACAATGGATGAATTAAGAATTATTACTGTATCCCATGATGAGGCAATGGAAGCAGCTGTTAGTTCTAATATGGAATATGAGGAAAGGGTCCAAAGACTTACGAAGTTTCGTCTTGTCGTGGATGCTATTGCAACTAGCCATCAGCCTCTTTGGACAGAAATGAAGAATCAAATTATGACTGCCTTCCAGGATGCGAGAGAAGCTGCAAGCACTGGTGATTCTGAAAACTTTCATTCCAATTTTAATACGTTTATGTCCTTATACAACGTAATTTATCCAAGTATGAAAATCGATGTCTCTGCAGAAAATATTCAAAGATTAGATGCACGAATTAATTTTATTGATGAATATCGTTCAGAGGTAGTCAATAACCAAAAAAGCCTAGAGGAATTAGAAGGTTTGGAAATGGATTTGAAAAATCTTTTTGAAAACATGGACGAGGATGAGGCAGATCCATCACTATGGTGGGTCATCATTTCGACAGGAAGTATTATTATTTTAACTTTATCCTATGTGGGCTGGAGAAAATATCAAGGTGAGAAAAATATGAAAAAAAACCGTTCTAGAGTCCATAAGGATTAAACCTTTTTCTATGTCCTTCACAGAGGAAATAATGGCACCGTTAGAGTATTGGAGGTTCAACATGACTTTCTTAGTTTATTTCCTAATCATAATGTTGGTGCCCTTATGGGCTCAATTTAGGGTAAAAGGCACATTTGTAAAATACTCTCGAGTACCTAATGCATCTTATCGTACAGGCGCAGAAGTTGCTAGAGAAGTGTTAAATGCAAACGGTCTATTTAATGTTGGTGTTGAAGAGGGCAGAGGCTTTTTAAGTGATCACTATGATCCAAGGTCGAAAACAGTCCGGTTATCTCCGGAAAATTATCGCGGCCATTCCATAGCTTCAACTGCTATTGCTGCCCATGAATGTGGACATGCCATACAAGATGCACAGCGATACACATTTTTACGTTTTCGTTCTGTCTTAGTTCCAGTGGCTAATATTGGGTCAAACTTTTCATGGGTACTTGTGTTGATAGGAATCTTCTTTCAAATGAGTGGATTGTTATTAATCGGGATCCTATTTATGGCAGCAGCAGTCCTTTTTCAAGTCATCACATTACCAGTAGAATTCAATGCCTCCAACCGTGCTATGGACCAAGTGGTTTCCCTGGGTCTAATACGGAATGAGGAAGAGCGGAATGCACGCAAGGTATTAAATGCTGCTGCTTTAACATACGTCGCGGCAGCGGCAGTAGCTGTTTTAGAGTTATTGAGGCTAGTCCTTATCTTTACTGGTATGAGTAGAAGCAATGAATAAGACCTTTTATCCCGCCACATAAAAAGCAATGTCCACCAGGACATTGCTTTTTAGATTTCAATAGGCTTTTTGTTTTCATCTAGTGTAAATCCTTCTCCATGGACATCATGGACAACAGTGACCGACACAAAGGCATGTGGGTCTACTGAGGTAATTAAATTTTTCAAACGAACGATTTCGTTTTTAGCCACAACACAGTATAAAACTTCTCGTTCTATCTTGGTAAATGACCCATACCCCTTAAGAACGGTAACGCCACGATCCATTTCTTCCATAATTTTTTTCGCAATATCATCATTTCTTTCAGAGACAATCATCGCACCTCTAGCCGTATAGGCACCTTCTTGAATAAAATCAATTACTCTTGCTCCGATAAATACAGCTACAAGGGTATACATTGCTTCTCGATAATTTAGATAGGTAAGAACAGATGCCCCAATCACACATATGTCAAAGATAAACATGGTCCTTCCCATGCTCCAACCCGCATATTTCTGGACAAGTCGTGCAATGATATCGACTCCGCCTGTTGTACCGCCATAGCGAAAGATTATTCCTAATCCAATTCCAAGAAAAACACCTGCAAATAAAGCAGCAAGTAATAAGTCATCCTTTAGTGGCATGTCAATGGAATAACGTTGGAATATCCATAAAAAAACCGATAGACCGACCGTGCCAAGAAGTGTATAAATAAAAGCATTTCTACCGAGTAATTTCCAGCCAATAAAAAAGAGTGGGATATTTAATAGTAAGTTTGTATAAGATGGGTCCCATTTGAACATGAAGTATAGGAGAAGCGTTATACCTGTGAAACCGCCTTCGGCGAGTTTATTTTGCATATTAAAATTTACAAGACCAAAAGACATAATCGCAGTTCCAATTAAGATAAATAGTACGTTTTTTAATTTAAGACCAAATATCATGATTCTTTCCTCCTCTTCCGCAATTTTCCCTAATCAGCGGTTTTTATTATAGCGAATTAATAATAGAAGAGCAATTTTGGGCGGGAAAGTTTATACTTAATACAAAAATATTTGTAATACTAACTCATTTTAGCTAATGTAATGAGTAGGAAATACGCAATCAGCAAAAGAGGTGAATAGATGTGGTCAATGGCAAATCAATTAAAGACCTGCAGATGGAAGTGGATACATATATAAGTCAATTTAAAGAGGGGTATTTTAGTCCCTTAGCGATGGTCGCTCGGCTTACGGAAGAACTAGGAGAGCTTGCGAGAGAGGTCAATCATTATTATGGTGAGAAACCGAAGAAATCAAGCGAAACCGAAAAGGCTATTGAGGAAGAGTTAGGTGACCTTCTTTTTGTCATCATTTGCTTGGCCAATTCATTAAATATTGACTTGGAAGAGGCACACGATTATGTGATGAATAAATTTAATACCAGGGACAAAGACCGCTGGACAAGGATAGAGAAGGATGAGGAGTGAGAAATCATGAATAAGGTGAAAATTATTATTGCTGGACCACGGGGACGGATGGGTAGTGAAGCTGTCAACATGGTTACCAAAACTGAACATTTTGAATTAATGGCTGTTATTGACTATAAATTTGAAGGTCACATGTTAAGTGACTTAGAGGGATTCCATTCTATTAAAAATGTTCCCATTTTTACAAACATTGAGTCTTGCCTGCAGAATGTAGAGTGTGATGTATTAATTGACTTAACAACACCTGAGGTGGGCATGCATCATGCCAAAACGGCTCTTCACTATAATGTGAGACCTGTAGTAGGTACCACAGGCTTTACAAAAGCTGACTTAGAAGAGTTGGAAGGAATATGTAAGGACAAGAAATTAGGATGTATTATTGCACCTAATTTTGCACTTGGTGCAGTGTTAATGATGAAGTTTTCCCAAATGGCTGCAAAATACTTCAATGATATCGAAATCATTGAATTACATCATGACCAGAAATTAGATGCTCCATCTGGCACAGCAGTGAAGACTGCCGAAATGATTACAGCTGTAAGGGAAAGAAAACAACAGGGTCATCCTGATGAGAAAGAAACAATAAGTGGTGCAAGAGGTGCAGAACTTGACGGAATGCATATTCATTCAGTAAGACTGCCAGGACTTGTTGCTCATCAACAAGTATTATTTGGTTCAGATGGTCAGACATTGTCTATTCGTCATGATTCTTATAATCGGACATCTTTCATGTCAGGTGTTAAAATAGCAGTAGATACGGTAATGAAGCAAGACGAGTTCGTATATGGACTTGAAAATATTCTAGAATAGGGGAACTACCATGAATATAGCCTTAATTGCACATGATAATAAAAAGAATGACCTTGTTCAATTTGCAACAGCATACCAAACGATCTTTGCAAAGCACAACCTTTTTGCTACGGGGACAACTGGGCTTAGAATTCAAGAAGCAACTGGATTACCGATTACAAGATACCAATCAGGCCCACTAGGTGGAGATCAGGAAATTGGAGCTATGATCGCAAAAAATAAGATGGATGCAATTTTCTTTTTCCGGGATCCACTAACTGCGCAGCCGCATGAACCAGATGTAACAGCACTCGTTCGTCTCTGTGATGTCTATTCTATCCCGCTAGCTACCAATATGGGAACTGCTGAACTATTAATTAGAGGATTAGATGAGGGCTTCTTAGAATGGAGAAATATTATCCACGAGACCGGTGAAAGTGATGAGCGATAAGCCCTTACATATATTAGCGTTTGGTGCCCATGCTGATGATGTAGAAATCGGCATGGGAGGTAGCGTTGCAAAACTGACAGCAAGTGGAAAAAGGATAGGGATTTGTGATTTAACTGACGCGGATTTATCTTCGAATGGTACTATCGAAATAAGGAAACAGGAAGCAAAGAAGGCTGCTGAAATACTAGGTGTCACTGAAAGATTGTCACTTGGCTTTCCAGATAGAGGGCTCCTGCACAAGGCGGAATACATAAGGGGAATTGCTTCTGTAATAAGAAAATATCAACCTAAAATTGTCTTTGCTCCCTACTTTGAAGACCGCCATCCTGATCATGGGAACTGCGCCCGCCTTGTGGAAGAGGCGGTCTTTTCTGCGGGAATAAGAAAATACCAAACAGAAAATTTTCAAGCACCTCATAAAGTTTCGAGAGTATATTTCTATATGATAAATGGCTTTCATAAACCAGATTTCACCATCGATATCTCTGATACGATGGAGCAAAAAGTCGCAGCCTTGAGGTCGTATAAAAGCCAATTTGAACAAACAGAAACTAGTGTCGAAACCCCGCTGGTAAATGGATACATTGAAACCGTAGAAGCAAGGGAAAAATTATTTGGTCAGCAAGTTGGAGTTGAATTCGCAGAAGGTTTTAAATCAAAAGTGCCAATCCTCTTGAATCGTGACTTGATTGGAGATTAAAAATGAGGAAACTAAAAATTGGAATTACCTGTTATCCCACAGTTGGTGGTTCAGGGGTCGTAGCGACAGAATTAGGAAAAATGCTGGCAGAGCTAGGTCATGAGATACATTTTATCTCATCAAGCATTCCTTTCAGACTTAATAGAATTTATCATAATATTTTTTATCATCAGGTTGAAGTGAATCAATACTCTGTTTTTCAATATCCACCCTATGACATTGCATTAGCTAGTAAAATGGCAGAGGTTGCTAATAGAGAGAATCTAGATATTCTCCATGTTCATTATGCGATTCCACATGCAGTGTGCGCAATATTGGCTAAACAAATGTCCAATGTGGATGTGAAAATTGTTACGACTTTGCATGGGACAGATATAACTGTATTAGGGTATGACCCATCTTTATCGGAAGCAATCAAGTTTGGGATAGAAAAATCTGATATTGTTACGGCTGTTTCTAAATCCTTAATTGAGCAGACTCATGAACTAATTCAGCCGGACAAACAAATTGAAACGGTCTATAACTTTATTGATGAAAGAATATATCAAAAAAGAGATGCAAACCATCTAAAGAAAGAATTTGGGATAAAAGATGACGAAAAGGTTGTCATCCATGTTTCGAATTTTCGACCAGTTAAACGAGTTCAGGATGTTGTAAAAACGTTCGCAAGGATTTCAGCGGCTATGCCAGCAAAATTATTGCTGGTAGGAGATGGTCCCGAGATGACACCTGTGTGCAGGTTAGTGAAAAAATTAGGGTTAACAGATAAAGTTCATCTTCTCGGAAAACAGGAAAACCTGGATGAATTGTATTCAATCAGTGATTTAAAACTTTTATTATCGGAAAAAGAAAGCTTTGGGCTGGTGGCTCTTGAGGCAATGGCATGTGGTGTTCCTTGTATTGGAACAAATGTTGGCGGAATGCCTGAAGTCATTGAGAATGGAAAGACAGGATATATTTGTGAATTAGGTGATATTGACGATATTTCTACGAAAGCAGTATTTCTATTAAGTAATCCACAAATTCATCGGCAGTTTTCTGAAAATGGAGTTTCCGTTGTTACTACAAAATTTAGAGCACAACAAATTGTCGGGCAATATGAGCAATTATATTATAAGCTCTTAAACTAAGGGTGATTATGATGAAGGAGCCTTTTTTATCTGCTGTACCAGTATTAGAGAGAATAGAAACTGCTGGATTTGAAGCATATTTTGTAGGAGGATCTGTTAGGGACTTCCTTTTAAATAAAGAGATAAACGACGTTGATATTGCAACCTCAGCAACACCAGAAGAAGTAAAGCAAATATTTTCAAAAACCGTTGATATTGGGATTGAGCATGGGACTGTTCTTGTTATATATCAAAATCAATCATATGAAATCACAACATTTCGCAGTGAAGCTGAATATGAGGATTACCGCAGACCAAAGGAAGTTTCTTTTATTAGAAGCCTGACAGAGGATTTGCAGCGAAGAGATTTCACCATGAATGCAATTGCGATGGACAAAGATGGGAATATTATTGACCCCTTTCACGGACGAAAAGCAATAAATAATCAGGTCATTCAAACCGTCGGAAAAGCAGCAGACCGTTTTCAAGAGGATGCCTTAAGAATGATGCGTGCAGTTCGTTTTGTAAGTCAGCTGTCTTTCAAAATCGAAGAAGAAACACTTAATGCGCTGATTGATTTGGTACACTTACTTGAAAATATTGCAGTTGAACGAAAGCACGCTGAGTTCGATAAATTACTTATTGGTAATAATCGAAAACAAGCCTTGAAACTTATCCTTCAGACAAATATTTTTTCCTACCTGCCTGGGCTATCGAATCGAGAGGAACGCATTAAATTAATGTTAGAGTACAAGTTTGAAACATTACATACTTGTGAAATGTGGGCATTACTCGTATTCTTTCTGGAAATCGAAAATAGGGCAATAGAGGAATTTCTCAGAGGCTGGAGAATACCATTGAAAGAAATCAGGGAGATTCAACTTATACTCCAGTACCTAAGAAAGAGATTCAAAGGTAGTTGGTCAAAGTATGATTTATATGCAGCAACTAAGGACATTTTCGTATCCTCTGAGAATCTCTTTCTTGTTATAAATGGCATTGAGGACAATGATACCCTGCAACACTATTTAGAAGTGTATGAGGGGCTCCCCATTAAGGCACGCTCAGAGATGAATATAACAGGTAACGACTTGATGGATTGGTTTAACAAAAGCGGTGGTCCCTGGGTGAAAGAGTTATTATTTAAGGTTGAGCAAGCGATAGTAGCAGGAAATCTTGAAAATAATAAAAAAATCATTAAGGAGTGGCTGATGGAGTGCAATCACAACTAAGGAAAGACTTGCTCGACGCCTTTACGAATGCCGACGGAGCCTACTTATCGGGGCAGCATATAGCAGAGCTAATTGGCTGTTCACGGACGGCGGTATGGAAGCATATTGAGGAACTTCGTAAAGAAGGATTTGAGTTAGAAGCAGTACGTCGAAAAGGCTATCGGATAGTGAAAACACCTGAAAAAATAACCGCTGATGAATTAAGACTTGGATTAACCACCAAATTTATTGGTAAAAACGTTCACTACGAGGAAAGTGTGGAGTCTACACAGAAAATAGCTTAC
Source organism: Neobacillus sp. CF12 (assembly GCF_030348765.1). Lineage (GTDB taxonomy): Bacteria > Bacillota > Bacilli > Bacillales > Cytobacillaceae > Neobacillus. The sequence continues at coordinate 5,672,088 of NZ_JAUCEU010000007.1, forward strand.
CTATTAGCCTATGAAGATGCACCAGAAGGAACCGTCATTATTGCTGAAGAACAGCTTTCAGGTCGTGGAAGAATGGATCGTAAATGGCATTCTCCAAAGTATACGGGCATTTGGATGAGTATTATTCTTAGACCCAACATCCCGCTGCCAAAAGCACCACAATTAACGCTATTAGCAGCGGTGGCAATTGTGCAGGCAATTGAGGATCTTACGGGCTTGCTTCCAGAGATAAAATGGCCTAATGACATCCTTATTAAAGGAAAAAAGGTAACAGGCATATTAACGGAGCTGGAAGCTGAAGCAGATCGCATTAATTCCATTATTATTGGAATCGGAATGAATGTAAATCAGACAAAAGATGATTTCCCTAGTGAACTGCAGCAGATTGCAACATCACTCTCACTCGAAAAGGGAGAAAAGGTAGCTCGAGCTGATTTAATCAAGGGTATTTTTATGAATTTGGAAAAATTGTATTTACTGTATTTAGAAGAGGGATTTCTTCCTATTAAGCTTTTATGGGAGAGTTATGCAATAAGTATCGGCAAAAACATTACTGCCCGTACACTCACTCATTCAATTATTGGTAAGGCTCAGGGGATTACAGATGATGGAGTATTAATCATTGAAGATGAGCAAGGTAAAACACACCACGTCTATTCTGCTGATATCGAATTATAAAAGTTTGCAGGATTTGATGAAAAGAATAACTTGCGATTTTCTGAAATTTTTTTTATAATTCCAATAATGGGCGGTATCCTTGTGAGCTGCACCTGAAACTATTTTTATAATTTAAAAGGTTTCTGCCTAGATCCGTATTACGGACCGGGACAGAGGGATAGAACATGTAAGAGTACCAAGATCCTCTGCCTTCAGATGGATCTTTTTATTGTGCTCTTTTTAATCCCCTCTTCCTACAAATAAGGAGGGAATGTTGATGAAGCAAAGTACAGATTTCTTGAAAATGAAGGAAAGTAATGAAAAAGTCGTCATGCTCACCGCCTATGATTACCCATCTGCAAAGCAGGCAGAGGAAGCAGGAGTGGATGTGATTTTAGTTGGTGACTCTCTTGGTATGGTAGTACTCGGATACGATTCAACCATTCCAGTGACGCTGGAAGATATGATTCATCACACAAAAGCAGTAAAACGAGGGGCGAAAGATACGTTTATCGTCGTTGATATGCCGTTTTTAACCTATCATTTATCAATTAAAGATACATTACTAAACGCTGGCAGATTGATTCAAGAAACAGGTGCTCACGCCGTGAAGCTTGAGGGTGCTGATGAAGTTATTGAAAAAATCACTGCCCTCACAAGAGCAGGAATACCAGTTTGTGGGCATCTTGGGTTAACTCCTCAATCTGTAGGAGTATTAGGTGGATATAAAGTTCAAGGAAAAGATGCAACAGCTGCCAGGAAATTACTAGATGATGCAAAAAAGTGTGAGGAAGCAGGAGCATTCGCCATTGTACTTGAATGCGTGCCAAAGCAACTTGCGGAGGAAGTATCAAAACTTCTATCCATTCCTGTTATCGGTATAGGAGCTGGGGTTGAAGTTGATGGTCAAGTACTCGTCTATCATGACATTTTAGGTTATGGTGTGGAAAGAGTGCCTAAGTTTGTGAAACAATATTATTCCTTAAATCCGTTTATTATTGAGTCCATACAAGCATATGTAAAGGAAGTTAAGTCGAACCAGTTTCCGGAGGATAAGCATTCCTTTACGATGAAAGAACGAGAGCTTAGCGGTCTTTACGGAGGATTAAAATGAAAGTTATAAACACGATTCAGGAAATGCAAACTGAAATAATAAAGCTCAAGTCCCATTCCAAATCAATCGGGTTTGTGCCAACGATGGGATATTTACACGAAGGTCATTTAACTCTATTAAAAAGAGCGAGAGTAGAAAATGATATTGTTGTTTTAAGTATTTTTGTAAATCCATTGCAATTTGGTCCGACAGAGGATTTTTCTAGCTATCCTAGGGATTTGGCTAGAGATCAAACATTGGCTGAGTGTGAGGGAGTTGACTTTCTTTTTTATCCTTCAGTAGAAGAAATGTATCCGCATTCTTTATCAGTTAGAGTAGTAGTGGAGGAACGTACAGATGTGTTGTGTGGGAAATCTAGACCTGGACATTTTGATGGTGTGGCTACTGTGTTAACAAAGCTTTTTAATATTGTAATGCCAACAAGAGCTTATTTTGGTAAAAAGGATGCCCAACAGGTTGCTGTAGTTGAGGGGTTAGTTACTGATTTTAATTATCCGATAGAATTAATTCCAGTGGATATAGTCCGGGAAGATGATGGTCTAGCAAAAAGCTCTCGTAACGTCAATCTACTGCCTGATGAGCGAAGGCAGGCAAGTGTTCTTTATAAAAGTTTAGCAGTAGCAAAACTAGCTGTAGAGGGGGGAGAACGGAATCCCCATGTTATCAAAAACTTAATCTCAAACATGATTCAATCAGAAACGAGCGGCCTAATTGATTATGTGGAGATTTACTCTTATCCTCAGTTAAAACAGGTGGATAATTTAGACGGTACCTGTATCATTGCACTTGCTGTTAAATTTTCAAAGGTCCGGTTAATAGATAATGTCATCCTAGAAGTAGGGCAGGAGTTTGGAGGAGGAAAATAATGTTTCGTCACATGATGAATGGGAAAATCCATCGCGCAACAGTAACAGAAGCGAACCTCAATTATGTCGGCAGTATAACCATAGATGAGGATTTACTTGATGCCGTGGGGATGGTTGCAAATGAAAAGGTTCAAATTGTTAATAATAATAATGGTGCACGGCTTGAAACGTATATTATTCCAGGAGAAAGAGGCAGCGGCGTTATTTGCTTAAATGGTGCTGCCGCTCGACTCGTACAAAAGGGTGATATCGTTATTATCATCTCATATTGCTTAGTCTCCGAAGAAAAAGTCCAAAGTCATCATCCTAAAGTTGCGATTATGGATGAACATAACAGGATAAAAGAATTAATTTATGCAGAACCCGCCTTAACAATTATGTAATGAATCCCCGTTATCGGGGATTTTTTCTTTTTTATTAATAATTTTATATACTAATTAAGTAAGGTTTTCTTTTTCTTTTTACTTTTTTTATGATACCGTTTTAATGAAGGTATGAGGTGTTATATGGAATGAAGAATAAATTTGTTGTAGTTGATTTAGAAACTACAGGAAATAACCCCAAAAAAGGGGATAAAATAATCCAATTTGCCGCTGTGGTCATTGAAGACGGAAAAATCACGGAAAGTTTCTCGTCTCTAATTAATCCACAAAGGTCAATCCCTACTTTTATTGAAGAATTGACTGGCTTAGAGGATAAGATGGTGAAGGATGCCCCATTATTTGCAGAAATAGCCCCAAAGGTTAACGAATTATTAGAGGGAGCTTATTTTGTTGCTCATAATGTGCTATTTGATTTGTCATTTTTACAGGAAGAATTAATTCAAGCTGGATTTGAGGGCTTTTATGGATCAGTCCTAGACACAGTTGAAATGGCAAGAATCATTTTTCCTACTGCTGACGGCTATAAGCTATCTGACCTAGCAGTTAGAGAAGACCTGCAACATGATCGGCCACATCAGGCAGACAGCGATGCACAGGTTACTGCTGAGCTTTTTCTAATCCTTGTAAATCGATTATCTCAATTACCTATTTTGACGCTTACTCAGCTTTCTCAGCTTTCGGGAGGACTAAAGAGCGATTTACAACTGTTAATTGATGAAATCATTTCGGAGATAGATTCAAGTTTCGAGAATTGGCATGATACACTTGAAATATGCAATACACTTGCCTTGAAAAAAACGCCCAATCAATCAACTAATAAACAATATCAGGATGGTTACAATTATCCGACCAGCAAAGAAGAAAAGATAGAGATGGTAAAAAGTGGTTTTACATCCTATGAAAATAGAATCGGACAATTTCAAATGATGGACGGGGTTTACCAAGCCTTCCATTCTGAAAAGCATACACTTATTGAGGCAGGAACAGGTGTCGGCAAATCCCTAGGTTATTTGCTGCCCATTGCTTATTTTTCAAAGCAGAATAGGCTTCCTGTTGTAGTAAGTACACATACTATCCAGCTTCAAGAGCAACTCATTCAAAATGAAATACCCTTATTAGCAAAGATTCTCCCATTCGATGTGAAATCCGTACTGCTAAAAGGCAGGAATCATTATATTAGTTTAGAAAAATTTGCACTTTCCTTACTAGAGGAAAATGATAATTACGATACTACATTGACAAAAATGCAAATTCTCGTATGGCTAACGGAAACAAATACCGGAGATCGTGATGAGTTGAATTTATCTAGCGGCGGAAATATCTTTTGGAATAAAATCAAGAATGAACAAACAATCTTTGCGGTGAATAAACTTTGGCTGGAGAGAGATTTTTATTTAAGAGCTAAGAACGAGGCCCAGAATGCAGATATTATCATTACGAATCATTCTTTGCTATTAAGCAATCTATCGGCTGAGAAAACTTTTTTACCAGACTTTGATTATGCGATTATTGATGAAGCACATCATTTTGAAAAGGTAGCAAGTCAATATTTTGGCCGCACATTAGATTACCTCACAACTCGGTTGCTATTAAGTCAATTTGGTCAATATGAGCAGCGACTACTATTTCATCAGCTAGAATTGATTCTAGACGTTCTTAATCCAAACAAAGAAGATTTAACGCCAACCGGAACAATCAATCAATTGGCAGCAGATCTATCCTATGAAATGGACGAGTTTTTTAAGCTAACAGCTCTATATGCCAAATCAAAAACCGGTGAAAGAAGAGGTACAAATCGGGCGAAAGTGCGTTTTACAAAGGACAATGGCGGGAAAGAAAAAAATGCACTCGTACATAGTGCCGAGAGGTTTGCCTTTTTATTGAAGGATTTACAGGGTTCAATCTCCGAGCGTTTGGAGATTATTAAGAAAAATAAGGAATCCTTATCAAGTAAGCAAAAAGGAAAAATGGAGGAAATCATATCATTCAGCAACGAACTAGAAGAACTGCGAACTACCGTTCAAGAATGCTTTATTAAAGATTCTAATGATGTTAAATGGATTGAGATTGACTTCCGTTCACAACAGAATGTAACCACCTTCTATGCCCAGCCTGCTTTTGTTGCGGCTTCACTAAGAGAAAGATTTTTTAGAATAAAAAAAGGGGTTGTTCTAACTTCTGCTACCCTTACGGTCAATAATTCGTTTGACTACATGATAAAGGAAATTGGGCTTGGGAAAGAAACTACTCTGACCATGACCATCCCTTCACCTTTTGATTATAAAAAACAGGTTCAGCTATTAATACCTGAAGATTTGCCAGAAGTAAATGCATCAAGTCTAGAGGATTATGTCATTGGAATTACGGAGCATATTATAACGATTGCAGAGGCAACCAAAGGTAGAATGCTGATTCTCTTTACGGCTCACGACATGTTAAGGAAAACATATGAACTTATTAAAGAAAGTGGATTTCTTAATGATTATGCAATGATAGCCCAAGGGATTACAAGCGGCAGTCGCTCAAGACTTACGAGGAATTTCCAACGTTATGAAAAAGCAATACTACTAGGGACAAGCAGCTTTTGGGAAGGTGTAGATATTCCAGGGGAGGATTTATCCTGTCTGATTATTGTCAGGCTGCCATTTAGTCCTCCAGACGAACCATTAACAGAGGCAAAGTGTCAGGTAATCAAACAGCAGGGTGGAAATGCTTTTATGGAGTATTCGTTACCTGAAGCGATTCTTAGATTTAAACAGGGGTTTGGACGACTAATTCGCACGGAAAAAGATCGGGGAATATTGATAGTGTTTGATAAAAGGATTATTTCTGCAAAATACGGCAAGGATTTTTTGAAGTCTATTCCAAACGTCCCTATGAAAAAGGGAAATATTGACGAATTAGTTGAAATAATTTATAAATGGCTATAATGAAAATTGGGAAAATTACACATCCTAATAGTATGGAGGTATGTGTATGAGAAAATTATTACTTGTAGCAGCAATCTTTTTTCAATTGACTTCGATCGGAAGTGCCTCTTCTTTAGAATATGGTAATGTGGAAAGTGTCGATTTAAATTTGAAAGACCATGAGATTGCTGTTACTTTTCTGGGATTAGATGACGGTGAGGCGACCCTTATTCAAGGTTCCACTGGAGAAAATATTTTGGTTAATACCGGTGGAGAAGAAACAAGTGAGGAATTACGGGAAGTGCTGGGGACATATGGTGTGAAAGAAATTTCAACCATAATCATCACAGATACTCAAAATCTATTTGTTGATGAACTTACACAAATTATTTCACAATATAAAGTTAGGCAATTGATCTCAACACCTGAAATTGCAAATGAATTATCTGGAATTACAGAAGTAGAAATAGTTCCTTGGAAAGAAGGGACAACACAGGTCCTATTTCCTGATTTATCTGCAGAGGTTCTTTTTGCAGGAAGAGAAAAGAATGAGGGGATAGATTTTACGCTGCAATTTTTTAAGCATCGTCTATTTTTGATGACATCCTCTAGTCAACGAGTGGAAGAGAAATTATTAACGAAAAACCTAGATGACGTTACAATTTTTAAGGTACCTAACTGGGCTAAGGAAGATTCTTTATCGGAGAAGTTGATTCAGTATGTGAACCCACAAATTTCGATTCTCTTTGAATCCGAGGAACATCAACCCGACCCTGATATCATCTATGACTTGCAGGATACATGGTCAGAAGTCTTTTTTACAAAAAAACATGGTACAATTACAATTAAATTTACTGAAAATAACTATGAAGTATTCACCTTTCCAGTAGAAAAGGAAGACTATAGCTGATATTATTGCTTTAAAGAGATAAAGGAGGAATAGTATGGAGTCAAAGATAGAAGTCCTCTCCACTGTAAAACTTCAGCATAGTCCGGACTTATATAAAATTGTTGATGCTCTCAATCGAACATTAAAACAACAGGACTTGATGTTCGGATTGGCACTTGACCAAGAAGATCAAAGTAAAGCAGTTTTTACCATTTATCGTACATAAAGATGTAAAGCGAAGGCGACTGTCCACCTTTGACGGATTGAAACCACCGAAGAGTTAGGAGCCGTAGCTGGAAGAAGTGGAGTACAATGAAAAAAATTATTTTATTTCTAGTATTAATTATCGTTATTTGTGTTGGGGTATTTATTAAAGTATATGCAAGTGCCCAAGAGCCTCTAAAGGCTGCTGAAGAAAAGGCAGTTTCTTTGGCAAATGAAAAGGTCAAGTTAAGTGAAGTAGAGGATTTCCATATCTATCATGGAAATGAGACTGTTAGTGTCCTTGAGGGGAAAAATAATAAGGGTGAAAATATCATCGTATGGATTCCAGAAAAGAGTAAAAAAGTAATCTGGGACAAACGGAAAAATGGTATATCTAAAGAGGATGCTGTTCAAAGATTGTTGGATGAAAAAAGTCCACAAAAGATTATCTCTGTAAAATTAGGAATGGAAAATAATATCCCATTATGGGAAATTTATTACCGTTCTGAAAATAATTTAATAAATTATTATTATGTACATTTTAAAACAGGTGAATGGCTAAAAAAAATCGAAAATTTATAGTTTCATTGGAGCAGGAGGAATAAAAAATGGTGGTAAATTTAGCAAACAGAGTAATGGCGCTTACACCGTCAACAACCTTAGCGATTACAGCAAAGGCAAAAGAATTAAAAGAACAGGGCGAAGATGTAATTGGATTAGGTGCGGGTGAGCCCGATTATAACACTCCGCAGCATATTTTAGACGCGGCTGTACGGTCCATGAATGAAGGACATACGAAGTACACTCCTTCTGCAGGCCTGCCAGCTTTAAAGGCTGCAATCATTGAAAAATTAGCAAGAGACCAAGGTCTTACTTATAAACCAAATGAAATCATTGTAGGGAACGGAGCAAAACATGTTTTATATACGCTGTTTCAAGTTCTCTTAAATGAAGGTGACGAAGTTATCATCCCAACTCCTTACTGGGTTAGCTATCCTGAACAAGTTAAATTAGCGGGTGGTATTCCGATTTACGTGGAGGGATTAGAGTCACAGCAATTTAAGATTACACCTGACCAATTAGAAGCGGTGATTACGGAGAAAACAAAAGCCGTTATCATCAATTCGCCAAGTAATCCTACAGGTGTTATTTATTCCGCTGAGGAACTGCAGGAATTAGGCAGATTATGCCTTAAAAGAGATATTTTAATTGTATCTGATGAAATTTATGAAAAACTCATTTATGGTGAACATAAGCATGTATCAATTGCACAGCTTTCTCCGGAGTTAAAGGAGCAGACAATTGTTATCAATGGAGTTTCTAAATCACATTCCATGACAGGATGGCGGATTGGATATGCTGCAGGAAACAGGGAGATTATAGAGGCAATGACTAACCTAGCGAGTCATAGTACTTCAAATCCAACAACCACTGCTCAGTATGCTTCTATTGCGGCCTATAATGGCCCGCAAGAGCCAGTTGAAGAAATGCGTCAGGCGTTTGAACATCGATTAGAAGTGATATACGATAAGTTAGTTTCAATTCCAGGCTTTACCTGCGTCAAGCCTCAAGGTGCATTTTATTTATATCCAAACGCAAAAGGCGCTGCGCAAATTTCAGGATACCAAGATGTGGATGCATTTGTTGAAGCGCTGCTTGTTGAAGCGAAGGTAGCAGTCATCCCAGGTTCAGGGTTTGGTACTCCCGATAATATTCGTCTTTCATATGCAACGTCTCTAGACCTGCTAGAAAAAGCAGTAGCAAGAATAAAGGATTTTGTTGAATCAAAACGTCAAGCATAAAATATTGGTTTTCTAGGAGAAAGTCTGCATTTGCAGGCTTTTTGCTTTTCTAATAATATCTGGATATTTCAATCCTCTTACTGTAAGAGGTTGTTCATGTTATACTAAGCAAGAGGTGTCGTAAAGAATGAAAACAAATATATTATCATGGCTTCAGGAAGGTAATATAACGGTTCCTGCTGTATTATTTTCTGAGTACCGAAATATGAATCTTAATGAATATGAGCTTGTTCTTTTATTAAATATTATCTCTTTTATAGAAAAGGGAAAGGACTTCCCTACCCCAGAAGAGCTTTCCTCGCGAATGACGATTACGATTTCAGAATGCAACGAAATGCTGCGCAGATTAATTCAAAAAGGATTTATTCAAATAATAGATGAATATTCAACAGAAGGAATTCGGTTTGAGAAATACTCTGTAGAGCCCTTGTGGGAACGACTGGTAGAACAGTTTTTAATGAAAAATAAACATACTCAAGAAGTTAGCAAAAAAGCAGACGAAAGTGATCTTTACACATGCTTTGAGAAGGAATTCGGTCGTCCCTTATCCCCATTTGAGTGTGAATCACTCGCAATGTGGATGGATGATGACCACCATGATCCCATTATCATAAAGGCAGCATTGCGAGAATCGGTCATGTCGGGAAAGTTAAATTTCCGCTATATTGACAGGATTCTTTTTGAATGGAAAAAGAACGGCATTAAAACAATTGAACAGGCGAAAAATCATGGACGAAAATTCCGTCAAAAGCAAACACCTAATCGAACTGCTCAAGACACTCAAACGTCTACAACCAATACTGGACCCTTCTATAATTGGCTTGAGCAATAAAACCTATTAAGCGGGAGGGAATTTCCTCTCGTTTGTTTCCATTTATAACTATTTGGCAGGTGAAAATTATTATGTTAAACAATACACAAATTCGTTTTTGTTTAGATAAAATGGGCGAAATGTTTCCGGACGCACATTGTGAACTTACCCATTCAAATCCCTTTGAACTCGTGATTGCAGTGGCATTATCTGCCCAATGTACAGATGTCCTTGTAAACAAAGTAACAAAGGATTTATTTGTAAAATACAGAACACCAGAGGATTATTTACGTGTACCTTTAGAGGAGCTGCAAAATGATATTCGTTCCATTGGACTTTTTAGAAATAAGGCCAAGAATATTCAAAGCCTGTGCCGCCTGTTACTTGATGAATATGATGGTATTGTACCGAGGGACCGTGATGAATTAACCAAACTGCCAGGTGTAGGCAGAAAAACGGCAAATGTTGTGGTGTCTGTCGCTTATAACATACCTGCTATCGCAGTGGATACACATGTGGAGAGAGTAACTAAGCGCCTTGGAATATGTCGATGGAAGGATTCTGTTCTCGAAGTGGAAAAGACTTTAATGAAGAAGGTACCAAAGGAAGAGTGGTCTGATACCCATCACAGATTGATTTTCTTTGGACGGTACCATTGTAAAGCCCAAAACCCACAATGTCCAACCTGCCCATTATTAGAGGTGTGCAGGGAAGGGAAAAAGAGAATGAAGGGTAGGGAAGTCGTGAATGGATAATCAACTAATCATCCCTTTTTTAGAGGAATTACAGTTAGAAGTTACAACAAAAAATAGTAGTGACTCAATTACACTCCTTTTAACTGAATGGAAAACGATAAAAGCTGAACTTGAGATTCTTTATCGAAACCGTGATAAAAAAAACACACTGCATGTGATGAATAAAGGAATTGGTTTGTTTCTCCTATTTTTATTTTGGTCCAATGATAGTCATGTTAAGGTAAAAGAACTTAAACCATTAGACTCTTTAGAGATCATCCCAGTTAATCTTGATGAAAGATTAGGCTTTATTATTAATAGACCCAATTTGTTTCATTCTTACCGTCAACTTTCTGAGTTAATGATGGAACAAGAAAAATTATATGCAAAAAAGAATATTGTAAAAAAGCGTCTAAGCCAAAAGGGCTAGACGCTTTTCTTAGGTTTCTTAACTACTTCTATTACTATTACCGCTCCCATTACCGTTTCCATTACCATTCCCAGGCTCTGTGGATTCAGGTTCCTCACCATTACCGTCTCCACCGCCATCACCTTCATCGTTGCCGTTCCCATTACCGTTCCCATTACCATTGCCATTACCTTCATCATTTTCATCTTCCTGTTGCGGCAAAGGAATGTCGACTGTGGTTGTGACAGGGTCACTTCTCTTGCCATCAATAATCGCAATGATTGTAATACTATACTTTGTGCCTGGTGTCGGATTTTGAAGCGTAACAACTCTTTCTGAAAGTGTTGATGTTTGTGGTTTTACACCATCTGAAACTGTAACCTCGAATTGAACGGAGGCATTTTCAGGATTGCTATAATCCCATGTCAGGGTTATGACATTTTTTTCTGCATCATAGATAGCTTTTGGATTGCTAGGACCATTAATTTTGTTAAATTTCTCTGACACTGTTTTTGGTGCATGACCTTTCACGGCATACTCAATAATAACCTCGCTATTTGGAGTAAAATCACTTGCTAATGCTGGCGGTTTTGACCCCTTTTCAATCCTAACCTTTTGGACGCTATCTGGAACAGGGAAATCAGGCGTCTGGATATCCTTTGACATATATTCCATTAAATTCTTAAAGATTAATTGTGCGATTTTTTGATCAGCCCCCGGTTGAATAGGGGTTTTTAGATTGGAATAACCCGTCCAAACGGATGCGGTATAGTTAGTTGTGTACCCTGTAAACCATGCATCAGGGACAACCCTGTTACTTGTAATATTCCATTCTTTCATTTGTTGGTCTGAATAATTGGTAGTACCTGTTTTACCAGCAATCGGCAGTCCTGGAACTTTGGCTGCTGTGCCAGTACCCGGAGAAACCATAACACTCTTTAACATATCTGTAATCATGAAAGCAGTAGAATCCTTCATGACAACCTTGGATTCTGGTGCAGTGTCCAGGGTAGTACCATCTCTTAGTACAATCTTTTTCACTGCATATGGCTTCGTATACGTTCCGTTATTTCCAAATGCACTATATGCTCCAGCCATTTGGAGAGGTGAAACACCGACTGTTTTTCCTCCAAAACCACCAATCGCATAGGATTCAAAAATTTCCTTTAGTGGTATTCCTAAGTTGATAGCAAATTCTTTTGCCTTTTCTAAACCAACCTGCTGAAGTGCCTGAACGGCAGGGGTATTTCTAGAATACTGCAAGGCAGTCCGCATTGAAATTGCTCCCATATACTTATCATCCCAGTTACCAAACTCTTGACCAGTTGAATACTTAATCGGTTTATCATCAATCGTTTGATAGGTGCCCCAATTTAGAAATTCAATTGCAGGAGCATAATCAAGTACTGGTTTTATCGTTGAGCCAGGCTGACGCTTTGTATCAATTGCATAGTTAAAGCCGCGGCTAACCTCTTGGTTTCGTCCTCCGCCTATTGCACGAATTTCACCTGTTTTGGTATCAATAAGAGCAATTCCTGCTTGAAATTCAGCATCTGGATAGTTTATGACTTCATCTGAATTAAGAATAGTATTCACATGTAACTGTGCATTTCTATCGAGTGTCGTGTGAATGGTTAACCCATCAGAGAAGATATCAAAGTCTCCTTGATCCTCGACTTCCTCAATTACTGCGTCGACAAATGAATCAAATGGCTTTTCGTCTCTAACTCTATCCTCTACTTTAACTAATGTAGCTGTTACCGGAACGCTTTTTGCTTCATCCATTTGTTCTTTCGTGATATATCCATGCTGCTCCATTAGCATTAAAACAATATTACGTCGTTTTTCTGCTAAATCTGGATGCTTAAATGGATTGTAATTATTAGGACTTTGCGGCATTCCAGCTAGCTGTGCAGCTTCTGGCAGGGTAAGCTCTTTTAATTCTTTGCCATAATAGATTTTTGCAGCTGTCGCGAGTCCATGACTGTTTTGAGATACATAGACTTTGTTGACATACATTTCAAAGATTTGATGTTTTGTATATTTTTGTTCCAGCTGATAAGCCATCCATGCTTCCTGTACTTTTCGCTTCAAGGTTTTCTCTGGAGTTAAAAACGAATTTTTGATGACCTGCTGTGTAATCGTGCTTGCGCCTTCAGAACCAAAACCTTCACGGAAATTGGCTACAACGGCTCCAGCCAAGCGGATAGGGTCCAAACCATGGTGTTTATAAAATCGTACATCCTCTACTGCTAAAACGGCATCTTCAAGTAGTTTTGGTATGTCCTTATAGTTTACATATTCCCTGTTTTCCGAACCAACTTCTGCAATTAGTTCGCCATCTTTATCTAATACTTTAGAGGAGATGGGATCTTTTAATAATTTCGGATCAAGTTTTGGAGTATCCTTTACTAAATAAGCAAAGGTTCCAACGCCAGTTAATATACCAATAATTCCAAGGGCAACAAGTGATAAAAATATCTTCTTAAAAATCCCACTAGGTTTTTTCTTTGCTTTTTGTTTTCCTTTGGATTTTTGGAGTTTTTTTCGGCGCTCCTCTCTCGATTGAAATTCTTCTGCCATGATTATTTCCTTCCTTTCATACTTCAATCAAACTTTTTTCTTTCTTCCTATAATTGATAAAGAGTATCGATTATTTTAATATAGTCAATTCTGGGTTGAAATCCAAGCGGAATGTATACACCTATTTCCTCGATTTCTTCCTTCGTAATTGATTTTCTGCCTCCATTTTGCATTCTTCCCCAAAAAGAAAACAAGTGTTTTGCTTCTAAAAAATATACTTGTTCAACCTTGGAAAACCGGAGAATAACAAAACAAATGCCACCCTGTGAAACAACTTCCTGCATATGATCGATTTGATGTTGATGAAAGTTTTTCAATGGAAAAGAAGTTGTATTTGCTGTTTCCTTCGCTTCAAAATCAATGTACCTGCCTTTATATACACCATTATAATCAGTGGTCGAAGCTTGTTTAAAATATGCTTCTTTAATGACAGCAGCGCTTCTTTTAGGGTAATCTACTTGGACAATTTGAACGGGTGTAGGTTTTTTATGAATGCATGCAATTTTTCTCTCGCGGTAATAATCATTCGTATCGTTCAAATCATCTTCGAGGGTCATTCCTCTATTGCTAAAGGAATGGTTGCCTTGTTTCTTTTCTTTGGACTCTAATTCATTACTTTTAGGGATGTACCTTTTTCCGTTTGGATAATTAAAATTCATGATAAGCACCTCATTTTGCTATTACTTATCATATCAAATCTAATCGTTATAGGGTGTATAAAATTTATTACAAAACAAACGCTAATATAGATAATGTACCTTGACTGTAACAAAAGTGCATGATTCATTTTACATAAATCACCCATTCTCAAAAACTACCTATTACGAAAGTCGTTGATGAATATGAATCATCTTACAATACATGAGATTGAGACCATCAGTCAAATTAGAACTGAAACAGATAAATTGAATCTTGACAATATTTCAAGGACTAATGCCTACTTCTCTTATTTTAAAAAGAACCCCGATATTATTTGGTCATTCCTTGCTAGTATGGTATCAAGGAATGGAGGATGGAATATGTGTGATTTAGAGGGACATGTCTTTCGAGAAATCTTAGAGCCAAGTACAAGAAAAGACCTGTTCCTTACTTTTGAACGAGTCAATTGGTTGATTTTCCACGATGTTTATCCTCAATTACTCGTCTATCAATATTCGACGAAAATCAAGCGTCCAATGTTTCATCTCCTTCCATACTTTAAATGTTCGGGATTTATTCAAAGGGAATGGGAGAGGTACTGGAAGGAAGGAAATCGAGAGCGTTTGACAACCTCGTTAATCATCAATGAGCAAAACGTTATTCATGCACCCGTTATTGGGCATCCCGTTTACAGGAAGCGGGTTTTCCGTTCGTGGATATTTAATGTTCAAGATTGGCTCCATTTCAGTTCTGTCCTTTTTCCTACATGTGGGGGAGAATTATATGGTGCAAGTGTAAATGGCTTTAAGTCACTTGCTAAACGAATTAATCTTGGAAAAAGATTAGCAAGAATCTTGACCCATCCACGGTTATTCCCATTATTTTTCGAGTTTGCGGATAGAACTCCGCATACTGGATCGCGATTTGATTATGAACAGTATTTTAAAACAAGGACAAATCGTAAAACACCGATATTAAGAGCCACCTTTCCTATTATAGAACATAAACATTATCAATATGAGGATTGGAGCAAGGAGAGAGTGATTTCCCCTGCATGGCTTCATTTCCCTGCAAGACATCACCATACGATTCATTTAACAGATTGGTACTTTGAAAAATCCAATCAGTTGGATTTAATGCTGGCGTTACATAAAGCGTCACATATAAAGAAAATATAAGAAGCAAGGCATGCGCCTTGCTTCTTATTGCTGTTCATTATTCAGCCGGACGGTTAGGTCCTTCAAGCTTTTTATCTCCATAGCCAACTTTATTTTCTGCTTGAGTTGCACCGGATTTTTTGTTTTGTTTCTTTTTTGACATTATCAACACCTCCATTTTTAGCTTGTTCGATTTTTTATTTTTCATGCGAAAATAAGGGTAGTGTCGAATAGAAAGGGAATAAGTGCCAAATTGCACTTTCTTTGACGAATAGCTTCTAGTTTTGTCAAAGGGGAAGGAAGCCTAAAAAAGAAAGAGAATAGTACATTATATAAAAGCGAGGAGGTTCTTAATTTGATGAATTCGTCATTGCCAGAAAAGGAAAAGCTGCTTTCTATGCTGACAGAGATATATGATCAATTAGAAGAATTGGAGATTGTTTTAGAAGCATCTTTCTCCGACCTTCGCATGCAAATGAATAATGAGGAGCAACAAAAATTAACAGCACCCGTCCAAAGACTCTCTAAGCTTGAAAAAGAATTAGATAGAATAAACCCAGCAACAGAAAATAGCAATTCAGTAACAAGAGCACTAAAACTTGAAATGGGCTTTTAAAAACCGATAAAATAAAAATAGAAAAAATGGAGTAGCTTTATTTTAAAAGCTGCTTTTTATTTTGTAGTCTGTGTTAATGCTAAATAGTGATTTTGGTACTCTGATGATTTTCGCGGAAGGCACGAAGACTCCTCGAAAATGCTATCGCATTTTCTTCGTGCGTGGGCGAATTCGAGGATTTAATTCAATGTCCTGCGGGAGGGCGGGGCAGGGGGGACCCCGCAGGTGCTTAAGCGCCGAGGAGGCTCCCCGAACCGCCCGCGGAAAGCGAAGTGCCTCGTGACAGGCAGAGACCGCCTGTCACTTCGGTGCTTATTCAAAGAAGCTTTCCTTAGTGGAGCGAAATCAACAGACCAGTTAACACAGACTAAACTAGAAAGGAAAAACTGGCGATGTCTGAGGAAATTCTCCAATTAACAAAAAAGCTGCTACATTATAACCAGTCATTTCTTGAATACTTTGAGGAAGCTCGGGAGAAAGGGACCACACATGACTTTCATGCGGTAATATTACCTTTTGCAAATGAGGTAAAGAGTACTTCGCAAGAATGGAGTACATTGATGAAGAACTGGCTTAAAAATAGTCCACAAAAGCATCTTCATCTAAAACAAATCGATACCACTTTAGATCATATAGAACAACTATCCATACAGGCATTTTTTCCGAAAACAAGCAAATCAAGATTTTTAAATGCAAATCGGACAGTCGAATTTTTCCTATTAGAGATAATAAGGGAATTAGAAAATTAAAATAGAGATGCAGTTTGCATCTCTTTGTAAAGGGCTTGTCTCGTTGTTTTTTTATTTCATGAATTTTCGATGAGGGAGTCTTCCTTATAATCGTCAGGAATTACAGCGCCTTGCGCTTCGAGCTCACGAACAAGAAGACGATATTCTTTAATGTTAATCTCGTTGTGAATATAAGCTTTCTTAGCAAAATCCATTAATGCATTTACATCATCAGTACTATAGTCCCGACTTTGATTAAATTTGCTTTTAAGTGAGCGAATGTCCATATGTAACTCCTCCTTCATCTTTTTCTTATCGTAACATGAAAAAAAAGGATTCCTAGTTTTTAAAATATTTAAACTTTAGACAAAATTCCCTGCATTTTGACATGACATCTATATGAAAAATATGCACCCTTCCCATCCGTGAAACATAGTTTGTAGTAATGAAAACGCGGAGGAGATGTTTGCCCATGTACGGTAGAAATAGATCAAATTATTATTTAAATCATGGATACTTGGGGCAAATGAATTACAGGGAACCAGGTTATTATCAATCACATTATCAACCTGTCCCACGTAATCAGCCATATCATTACCAAGAAGAACAAAGCATGGAATGGTATCCATATCAACAACACAACCCTTACTTTCAACAGTCCTTTCAACAACCATATCAACCACCATATCATCCATATGAATCGACCTTTCAGCCTAGTGGAAATCTTTTGCAAATGCCTAATCCAACGGGGTATTATCCTCCTAAGGATGCACAATTCCTATTTCAAAACCCACTGCAGCCCAAGGAAGAAATGACACCAAATCCATATATGCAGCAAATGAACGGCTACAGTGTGATGAATCCTTATCCAAAATCAAGTGGAATGCTGAAACAACCTGGGGGAATTCAATCTCTTATGAATTCATTTAAATCCCAGGATGGGACAGTAGACGTTAATAAAATGGTCAATACAGCGGGGCAAATGGTAAATGCAGTAACACAGGTGTCCTCGTTGGTCAAAGGGCTAGGTGGAATATTTAAAGCTTAAAAAAGTAGAAAGACGGCCGGAAAGCCGTCTTTCTTATTGGAGATTTGTCGAAAAATATTTGAGGTTACTTTTTGAGCCTTAATCCTCAATATTTATCGTTGTTCCTCTAACTAATGGAATGGTAATGGTAAGTAGGCCATCGCGGTAAGAGGCTTTAACCATTTTTTCATTAATCATAACAGGTAATGAAATAGTTCGGGACAACCTTTGCTGTGAAACTCTTTTTTGAAATATATGATTATTACTATCTTCTTTTGTTTCACTTTCATTATTTTCAATTGAGATCGTTAATTGATTTGGTAAGATATTTAGACGTATTTGCTCCTTTTTTATCCCAGGCAACTCTGCGGCAATAATGTAATTATCCTCATTTTCCCGAACTTGAACAGGAAAAGCTCCACTTGGAAATGGATTACTGAAAAATTCGTCAATGGATTGAAGAAACCCCTTAACTGGTTTCTCATGAATTAAGTCATTCATGGTTCTAAAAATATCACGAAACTGCTCTGGTTTCATTTTTTTATTATTATTTTGGTCACTTGGAGGCACGGATGACATCATGCTTTCCCTCACTTTCCAAATTTTCTCACCATATCATATGCACTAGGCTATTGTTTGTGCTCGACATTCATTCGAGATAGAAAAAACCGCAGCTACCAACCGCTGCGGTTTTTCCATTATATTAAATTAATTTCTGAAAGAAGGACATCTATATCTAGGAGCATATTTCCATGGTCATCTACTTCAATTAGTTCATCCTTTTTCATTTTTGTCAGCGTTCTGCTAATGGTTTCACGAGTCGTTCCAATCATACTGGCCAAATCACGGTTGGTAAACTCAGACTTAAGAAGAATCGTCCCATCCTCTAATTCCTTTCCATGCTTTTGCCCAAGGCGAATGAGGAGTTTGATTATTTGCTCATATGTATTGTTAAGGATTTGTTCTTCTAAACGATTCTGTAAATCAACAATCTTTTCTCCGAGCACTTTAAATACTTTAATGCTAAGTTCGGGATACTCAATGAGAACACTTTCAAATTTTGAAATAGGTACTGCAATAAGCGTTGAAGGTTCAAGGACTTCGGCGTAAGCAGGGTAACTGCCTTTTCTAAAGAAACCTACGTGAGGAAACATTTCACCCTTTTTCATGATGGCAACAATTTGCTCTTTTCCATGAATATCACTTTTGTATACCTTGATTTTTCCGTCATAAATAAAATAAACATTTTCTAACGGGTCTCCTTGAAGAAAAACATGACTTTGCTTTTTCCATTCTCTTGCAATGGAAATATTGGCAATTTTTGTTAGTTCGTAATCATCTAATTCCCTAAAAAGCATGAACTCAGAAAGCACCTTCTTAATATCCTCAATTCTCATGCTAACCTCCACAGACGAAATAAAATATCTTATACTATTGTAACAGACAAACAAATAATATTTAATATTCTTTTTTTGCGAACGTTTATTCGCTATAATAAAAGTAATGAGGTGATATCATGAAACTAAAAAAAAACCTACAAGAAATTCTAGCTGATTTAAAAATCAATGACAATTTCAAAGAAAATATAGTAACTTGGAAGACATTAGAAGCAAAAGAAGCGCAAACGGTGTCTCTTCCAGATAATCTTCATACGGCATTAAGAGATTCACTGAAAAGTAAAGGAATAGAGAGGCTATATACGCACCAAAAAACAGCCTATGAGAATATCATTGCGTGTAAAAGTGTTGTAGCTGTTACACCTACTGCTTCAGGAAAAACACTGTGTTATAATCTTCCGGTTTTACAAAGTATCTTATCCAACCCGAACGCTAGGGCACTTTATATGTTTCCGACAAAAGCCCTTGCACAGGACCAGAAAAGTGAAATCAATGAGATTATTCAGGCTGCAGGTATTGATATCAATAGTTATACCTATGACGGTGACACACCTGCAAATATACGTCAGAAAGTCCGTAAAGCTGGACATGTTGTCATAACAAATCCTGATATGCTTCACTCAGCCATCCTTCCTCATCACACGAAATGGGTTTCACTCTTTGAAAATCTTAAATTCGTTGTCATTGATGAACTTCATACGTATCGAGGTGTTTTTGGAAGTCATGTTGCCAATGTCATTCGCAGGCTAAAACGAATCTGCACCTACTATGGCAGCAATCCGGTTTTTATCTGTACATCTGCAACAATTGCGAATCCACTCGAACTAGCACAAAAGTTAACGGAAGAAAAAATGGTCCTGATAGATAATAATGGTGCTCCAAGTGGTATGAAACATTTTCTTTTTTATAATCCGCCAATTGTTAATAAGCCATTAAACATTAGAAGAAGTGCAACGCTTGAAGTACGGAAAATTGCAGGTGAATTGTTAAAAAATAAAATTCAAACGATTGTCTTTGCTAGAAGCAGAGTTCGGGTTGAAATTATTTTAACGTATCTACAGGAATTGGTGAAAAATCAATTAGGACCTAAATCGATTATGGGTTACCGAGGTGGTTATTTACCAACAGAAAGAAGAAAAATTGAAAAAGGGCTGCGATCTGGAGATATCTATGGTGTTGTCAGTACAAATGCGTTGGAGTTAGGAGTCGATATTGGTCAGTTGCAGGTTTGCATTATGACGGGATATCCAGGAACCATTTCTAGTGCCTGGCAACAGGCAGGGAGAGCGGGAAGAAGACATGGGGAAGCACTTGTCATTATGGTTGCAAGTTCAAGTCCACTTGATCAATATATAATCCAAAACCCAGAGTATTTTTTTAATAAAAGCCCCGAGACGGCAAGGATTAATCCTGATAACTTGATTATATTAATTGATCATATGAAGTGTGCTGCATTTGAACTTCCTTTTAAAGTTGGTGAGCAGTTTGGGGAAGTTGGAACAGAGGATTTACTTGAATATCTGACAGAGGAACGCATCCTTTATCAGAACGGTGATAAATGGTTTTGGATGAATGATTCATTTCCAGCCCATAATATTAGTTTGCGTTCTGCTTCACAGGAAAATGTTATCATTGTTGACCAATCAGATATCGCTAATGCGAGGGTGATTGGGGAAATGGATCGGTTCTCAGCCATGACGCTTCTGCATGATGAAGCAATCTATCTTCATCAAGGAACACAGTTTCAAGTGGAGAAACTTGATTGGGAGGAAAAGAAGGCATTTGTACGGGAAGTTGATGTTGATTATTTTACAGACGCTAACCTCGCTGTACAACTAAAGGTGTTGGAAGAGGACAAGCTTAATAGATTTGAATCCGCCGAAGTTGGCTATGGAGATGTCAGCGTTAGAGCAATGGCAACCATTTTTAAGAAAATCAAATTCGAGACCCATGAAAATATTGGTTCAGGACCGATACATCTTCCAGAAGAAGAACTTCACACGAGTGCTGCATGGATTTCATTAAATAAATCGTTTGCCGAAATGGGGCATGAGAGATTAGAGCAGGGTCTTGTTGGCACAGCACATGCATTAAATAATATTGCTCCATTATTTGTAATGGCAGATCCACAAGATATTCATGTAATACCACAGGTGAAGGCAGATCATAATGAAAAGCCAACTATATTCTTTTATGATCGTTATCCTGGCGGTATTGGATTAAGTGAAAAAATTTACTCAGGTATGAATGTAGTATTTTCAGAAACGAAAAAGATGATTGATCACTGTCAATGTCAAACCGGGTGCCCATCCTGTATCGGGACAGATACTGTCAGTGAGTCCGCAAAAAATGATACATTAAATATAATAGACGCATTTTTACATTCTTCCGATTAAATGAGGTTGTTCAGAAATGTCATTGAAAAATAAATTGAATCGGTTAAAACCACATTTAACTGGGGGGGCAAAGGGAGTTAACCACCATAATGCTTCTCCTGAGACAACAAGAATTGAGATACCTTTTCTATCTAAATGGGAAAGTGATAATGTGACCCCCTATTTTTTGGATAAGGATTACTGCCTGATTCGTGAAGTAAAATATCCATTGTCACAAAAACATGGTCATTATTTTTTTCATGATTTCCTTACAGCCGTTGAAATCTGGAATAAGCAGCCAATTAGTCATCCATTATCAGCAGAAGGGCACCGTGCGGAAGAATTATTCTTTTTTGATACAGAAACGACAGGACTTGGCGGTGGAGTAGGGAATACGATTTTTTTACTTGGATACGCCAGTGTAATCGGTGAAAATCTTGTTTTAAGGCAGCATATTCTCCCGCATCCAGGGGCTGAAGTTCCTTTATATCAAAGCTTTCTAGAGCAGGTAAACTATAAAACATTAGTCACTTATAATGGAAAATCCTTTGATTGGCCGCAAGTAAAAACCAGGCATACCCTTGTAAGGGATCATGTTCCAAAGTTGCCTGCTTTTGGACATTTTGATTTGTTTCATGCAGCAAGGAGACTATGGAAACATAAATTGGACCGGCTGAAATTGGCGGTGGTCGAAAAAGATGTCTTAGGTATCGAACGTGAAGATGATATACCAGGTTATTTAGCTCCAATGATTTATTTTGATTTCATTGAAAGTAAACAGCCGGATGGAATGCTTGGAATCATTAAACACAATGAAATTGATATATTATCTCTTGTCACATTATATACCCATCTGACCTTTCAACTTTGTGGGATGGATGACAGCCGAACAAGAAAAGAATCATTTGAAGTCGGAAGGTGGTACGCTTCATTAGGGGAAAAGGATGAGGCTGCAAAGGTATTGACGAAACTTATAGATGGCAGTGATTTTACTTCTCTACAAGCAAAGCTGGCATTAGCCTATCAATCTAAAAAAGAGCAAAACTGGGATATTAGTTTATCCTTATTTTTAGAGGTAGCTGACGCTAGAAATCCACGACTGAGTATTGAGGCATGTATAGAAGTTGCAAAAATATATGAGCATAAGATAAAAGATTACAAGCTTGCTTTAGATTATTGCCTAATTGCTTTGGAGATTGTGGGGGACACAAAGGCTCCAATCCAAAAACCTCGGCAGCAGCTAGAAAACAGACTGAACCGTTTAGAGAGGAAATACGCTAATTTTCCCAGTTAACTCTGTTTTCTTCGATCATCGATTATTTGTAACAAAAATTTCACAATTATTTACCCGGAAAATGATAATCTCATATTGTTTCTTATGGTTGAACGTTGTAAAATATTAAACTGTGAGTAAAAAACGACTATAAAACAATAATGGGGTAGATACTATGTATAAAGCAATCTTGTATTTATTTTTTATTGTCGTTTGTTTGACTGCAGTACTTTTTTCAAGCTTAAAAGATAACTTATATTCGATGCTATAAAAGTAAAAGCGCCTTTTGCGAATAGACGCTTATCACTATGCAAATGAGTTAGACGATTGTCTAAGTGAAGTTAATCTTAATTAGATATATGAAAAATAGGTATTTTCATTAGTACAAGAATTACTCTCCTATCATAGGCTGTTAATGTAAACAGATTAAATATTCGAAGGGAGAGTTTATATTGTATCTTGGAACTAATTTTGCGCCGCCAGTCATTCATCCGACTAAACAAATAGTAAACCACACTTTCTCAACAACAGTGGTACCGCACATTCATCCAACACATACAACAACTATTAATCATCATATGTTCCAGCATAAACACTATTGTCCTCAGACAGCTTCTTGTGCACAGGATTGTTGTCATCAACATATTAACTGCTGTGGAGGCGGTATGCCGGCACCTGCGCCGACTGCTGTTGCTGGAGCTCAAAGCAATGCATTACCTCCTGGAAACAACATGCCGCCTAATATGGGACCAGGCATGATGGGACCGGGTATGGGACCAGGCATGATGGGACCAGGTATGGGACCAGGCATGATGGGGCCAGGTATGGGACCAGGCATGATGGGACCAGGTATGGCTCCAGGAATGGGACCAGGTCAATTCCCACCTCGTCCGCGACGTTTCTTTGGATAATCAAAAAAACAAGGGCAATTTGCCCTTGTTTTTTTGTGTTATTTTGATATGTTTATAAAAAAAGATGGTGCTCATCTACCAATTAAGGAGAAGAATAACCTTGATTAAAGTTTTAGCAGTATCAGGTTACAAACCATTTGAATTAGGAATTTTTAAAAATGACCATCCTTCGGTTATGTTTATTAAAGCGGCATTAAAGAAAGAGTTAATACCAATGATTGAAGATGGATTAGAGTGGGTACTAATTAGTGGACAACTCGGTGTTGAACTTTGGGCAGCAGAAGTTATATTTGAACTAAAATCAGAATATCCTGAAGTAAAGTTGGCTGTTATTACACCTTTTTTAGATCAAGAGGCATCCTGGCGTGAGAACAACACAGAATGGTATAAATCTATCCTTGCACAGGCAGATTTCATTGATTCGGTAACGAAAAAAGGGTTTGAAAAACCATGGCAATTCTGCTTAAAAAATCAATTTTTTATTGAAAAAAGTGACGGATTGCTCCTTTTATATGATCATGAGAAGGAAGGAAGTCCAAGATACATATACGAAATGGCTATTCAATATCAAAACAAACATTCTTATCCTATCCAGTTGATTACATTTTATGATTTACAAGTAATTGTTGAAGAAGAAGAGTTAAAACGTTCAGATTTTTGAACAATTATAGGCTAATGAGAATGGATTATATAGTAATAAGAAAGAAGAATTGACAAAACCAACTATTTTTGAAAAAATAATAGGTAATGATTGGCGAATGACTTGAGGTGAATTAAATGGTGACCGATAAAGTGAAACTAACCGCTAAGGATATTTTAGAAAAAGAATTTAAGACCGGAGTACGAGGCTATAAACAAGAAGATGTGGATAAGTATTTAGACTTGATTATTAAGGATTATGAAATGTTCCACCAGGAAATAGAAGATCTTCAACAAGAAAATCTCCGTTTACGAAAGCAACTTGAAGAAGCATCTAGAAGGCAGCCAGTAACACAGCCTGCAGGAACGACTAACTTTGATATTTTGAAGCGATTATCCAACCTTGAAAAGCATGTCTTTGGTAATAAACTATACGATTAACAGATTGTACCTTGATTTCCTAATTAAAACCATTGATTAATAAAACACAAATGCATATAATAAAAAAGTACTCATTAATGACGTTCGGGTAATCGCTGCAAGGAGCGTATGCTTTTTGTAGAGGAAAGTCCATGCTCGCACGAGCTGAGATGCTCGTAGTGTTCGTGCCTAGCGAAAACATAAGCTAGGGCAGCTAAGAGCCATTGGCTTGGTTGACGGCCGGGAAAATACCTAAGTCCGTATGGATATGGTATGAATACCTATAAAAGTGCCACAGTGACGGAGCCTTTTCAGAAATGAAAAGGGTGGAACGAGGTAAACCCCACGAGCGAGAAACCCAAATAATGGTAGGGGCACTTTCTCTGAGGAATTGAACAAGGAGAAGGACAGATTACTTGTGAATCTGTAGATAGATGATTACCACCTAAGTACGAGACGTAATAACGTCGTTTGTAGTACACTGGTACAGAACATGGCTTACAGAACGTTATTAATGTAAATAAACTTAATGGTATCGACTCTCCTTATGAGGAGAGTCTTTTTACTTTTATGATATGTTAAGATTATTGTTGATTGGAACGGAAGGCGCGAGACTCCTCGAAGATGCTATCGCATTTTCTTCGTGCGTGGGCAGATTCGAGGAAGTAATTCAATGTCCTGCGGGAGACCCCACAGGCGCTTAAGCGCCGAGGAGGCTCCCCGGACCGCCCGCGGAAAGCGAAGCGCCTCGTGACAGGCAGAGACGGCCTGTCACTGCGGTGACTATTCCAAGGAGAATTCCTTAGTGGAGTTCCAATCAACAATTGCATGGGCTTACTGATTTTGGTCTATAATGGTATGATAGACCAGCATATATTCATACATAATAAGGTAAAAAGTTAAAGGTGGACAAAATGGGAAAATATCAATTAATTGCAACCGCTGCAATGGGTTTAGAAGCATTAGTAGCTAAAGAAGTACGCGCTCTCGGTTATGAGTGTGAAGTAGAAAACGGCAAAGTGATTTATACTGGCGATGAAAATGCAATTGCTCGAAGCAATCTGTGGCTAAGAACGGCAGATAGAATAAAAATAAAAGTCGGGGAATTTAAAGCCTATACTTTTGATGAATTATTTGAGAAGACCAAGGCATTGCCTTGGGAAAAATATCTACCAGAGGATGCTGACTTTCCTGTTACCGGAAAGTCAGTGAAATCAAAACTATTTAGTGTCTCAGATTGCCAAGCCATTGTAAAAAAAGCAGTTGTGGACCGCATGAAAAGCCATTATAAGCGAAATTCTTGGTTTGAAGAGACAGGTGCCTATTTTAGAATTGAAGTGGCCTTGTTAAAGGACGTAGCCACCATAACGATAGATACAAGCGGTCAAGGTCTCCATAAACGTGGCTATCGTGTAGATCAAGGGGAAGCACCGCTTAAGGAAACACTTGCTGCTGCATTGGTATCGTTAACGAATTGGAATCCTGATAAACCATTTATCGACCCATTCTGTGGATCTGGCACGATTCCAATTGAAGCAGCCTTGATTGGTCAAAATATTGCTCCGGGCTTTAATCGTGAATTTGTATCAGAGAATTGGAATTGGTTTCCATCAAATGTATGGGATGAGGCGCGTACCGAAGCCGAGGATTTAGCAAAATATGACCAGCCTTTGGATATTATGGGGACGGATATTGATCATCGTATGATCAAGATTGCTCAAGAAAACTCCTTTGAGGCAGGTCTTGGTGACCTTATACAATATAAACAAATGCAAGTAAGAGATATAACCACGCCTAAAGAATATGGTGTCATTGTTGGAAATCCCCCATACGGCGAGAGACTTGGCGAAAAGCCCGCAGTCGAGCAAATGTACAAGGAAATGGGCCAAGCTTTTAGCAAACTTGATACATGGTCCATCTATATCATGACTTCCAATGAAAACTTTGAGCAGTTTTATGGGAAGCCAGCTACAAAAAAGCGGAAGTTATTTAATGGCTTTATCCGTACAGACCTTTATCAATATTGGGGAAAAAGACCACCCCGCGCCATTGAATAGAAATGGTAAGAACAATTGGAGCCTATTTGTTAAGGCTCCATTTAATTCGTTTTAGGAGGGTTAACATGCAAGATCGTATTCCATTTGTAGTTTCCAAAACTGAATCCTTTTATGACAAGCTAAGTGAGTGGATTGGTGACTTATTTTATGATATTTTACCCGAAGCAGGGTTTGAATTACGTGATGAACAAATTTTTATGGCTTTCCAGCTTGAGAAAGCATTTAAGGACAAGAAGGTCATGTTTTCTGAGGCCGGAGTGGGTACAGGTAAGACGATTGTTTATCTGCTTTATGCTATTATGTATGCCAGGTACACGAATAGGCCAGCTATCATTGCCTGTGCGGATGAAACCTTAATTGAGCAGCTAGTAAAAAAAGAAGGCGACATTGCCAAGTTAGAAAAAGTACTTGGGCTCAATATTGATGTAAGACTAGCAAAATCGAGGGACCAATACCTTTGCTTAAAAAAGCTCGATTATGTTAGACATGAAGACTTTAACGATGATATTGCTGGAATTTATGAGGAACTACCTGATTTTGTGCATAGTGATGGCTCTATGCAAAAATTTGAAAGATATGGTGACCGTCGGGATTATCCTACATTGTCTGATGATACTTGGGGGAAAATCAACTGGGATATGGTCCAAGACTGTTTCTCTTGTGAAAAAAGACATCGGTGCGGACTCACTCTAAATCGTGATTTTTACCGCCATGCAAAGGACTTGATTATCTGCTCACATGACTTTTATATGGAGCATATTTGGACAAAAGAATCACGAAAGCGTGAAGGGCAACTGCCATTATTGCCGGAACACTCTTCAGTTGTTTTTGATGAGGGGCATTTACTTGAATATGCAGCACAAAAGGCGTTAAGCTATCGTTTCACCGATAATACACTAGAAACCTTATTAACAAGGCTAATGGAAAATGAAGTACGTGAGAAAACGTTATATACCATTGAAGAAGCTCTGTTAGACAATGATAAGTTCTTTAGTGCTATATCAAAACACGCAATCCCATCAGAAGGTTCCGAAAAACAGATGATTACCATGCATCCTTCTTTAATACAATATGGTACAACATTGCTAAATAGGCTTCAAGCAATCGAAGAAGAGCTTGTCTTTGAAAGTGAATTGTACGTGATTAATGAATATGACTTGAAAATAGTTGAGGAATATTTAGAACAAATCACTTACTCTTTATCGTTGTTTCTTAAAGAAATGAACGGGATTACTTGGTTCGAGGAAAAAGGATATGAACGGACACTTGTCATCATGCCGAAAATGGTTGAAGAAGTCATGAGGGATGAAGTTTTTGTACAGAAAAAGCCGTTTATCTTTTCATCGGCAACATTATCGAATGAAAAGAAGTTTGACTACATTGCCAATAGTTTGGGGATTAAAGAGTATTTGTCCTTTTCTGTGGATTCACCCTTTGATTACGAAGAAAAAATGGAAGTCTACATGCCGAAATTCCATCAAAACTCGTTGGAAGGTAAACTCGATTATGTTGTCAGTAAAATTGTTCAATCAGAGGGCAGGGCACTTATTCTCCTAAACAATCAAAATGAATTAAAGAGCCTTAAACAAAAGCTTTCTGGGAAAGTTCCTTACTCAGTGTATTTCGAGGGTGACGAAGAAATTAGTACGCTTGTATCTAAGTTTCAAAATGAGGAGCATGCCATCCTGTGTACAATCCATCTTTGGGAAGGACTAGATATTCCTGGAAGATCCTTAGAAAATGTCATGATCTTCTCACTGCCATTCCCACCAAATGATCCTGTGTTTACGGCAAAAAGGAATGGTGTTGCGAACCCATTTGAAGAAGTGGATTTACCATACATGCTGCTTAGATTACGACAGGGGATTGGCCGATTAATTAGAAGTGAAAATGATCAAGGTAGCGTTCATATCATGTTGGATGAAGATATCGATTCTGCGTTATTGCAGAAAATTAAACATGTTCTACCTACAGAAGCAATAGAAGTATAGTGAAAAAGGTCAGCCGTATTTGGCTGACCTTTTGCTTATCTTCCTAATAATCGTAGTCCCTCAGCAGTCATTTTTTCAGGTGACCATGCAGGTTCCCAGACAAGATTAACGTCAACGTTTCTTGTCTCTTCAATACCTTGCACAGCGTAACGAACGCCGGTAGTTATACTGTCATGAAGTGGACATCCAGGTGTGGTTAACGTCATCTTAACATTTACATCATTTTCTTCGGTTACTTCGACATTATATATTAGACCTAAGTCAACCACATTAATATTTAACTCAGGGTCATAGACGGTTTTTAAAGCTTCCAACACTTTTTCTTTTACGTTCATCTTAAACACCTCATTATTTTTTTAGTACACCCAGAATAGTTAAAGCAATCGCGATTAAGACAATCGATAATACAAATTGTCCGACATTAAACAGGAGAATGCTCTTAAAGATAATGGAAAGGAATACAGCCAGTACCGAAATTACAAAGAGTGAAAAGAAGGGAAGGACCACTTTTTCGTTCATCACATTTTTTAAGGAAGGTACTGCTTTTTTCCCCATTTCCTTACTGTATTTATAAGTCCACCACAAAAACGGAACAATTTTAAATAAATACCCCATGATACTTAAAACAATCCAAAGGAATAAATAGAGGTAAACCAAGGGTCCTATTAGGATGGAAAACTGTTCTGTCCACAATGCAATAAATGCTGCTAGGTGGATGATGTTTCCTAAGACTATAGCAGCTAAAGCGAAGGAAAACGAATGATCAAGCCTTTTCTTCAGTCTTTTTTTTATGATGATTGAGACATGCCAGCTGAAAACAGAAAAACCAACAAACAATAAGAAAAATCCTGCTTTCAGTAGGTTACTATTATCACTAAAAAAGGAAAGCAATGTAATCACGAGACCAGACATATATAAGCCATATACATAACGTGCATGAATCATTGGAAACCCATGTGATAATGAAAACATAGGAGCCATTTTATAAGAAAAACCAAAAATTAATAGTGTAAACCAGCCTGTTACACCCATTAATAGATGACTTTTAAATATTGCTTGGTAGTGCTCAGCAGCAAATCCTGTTTGGAGGGAATAGATTAACGTAATACCCAGAAAGATTGTTAAGAATAAACAAACAAGTGCACTACCAACAAAGGCTGTTAGGATATTTGGTTTCGCCTGTTTCCTTAGAGTCATAAACATTTGAAACAAGAACATTAAGATACCAAGTAACATGAGAATACCAGGTAGTAAGGCGTTTTGTGGAGATACATATAACATCCAAGAAAAAGAAGCAATTCCTATCGCAGTAACAAAAAATTGGATGAAGCCAAATTTCTCATTCCATATATTTGTTAAAAAAGCAACGGGAACTAGCTGATACATCGCGCCCATTGCGACCATTAGTGCCCAGCCCAAGGTGAGTAAATGAGCAGCTGACCAGATGGCTGGAATGCGAAAACTGCCATTCACGAGCATTTGTCCATTTACTAACACTAAAATCTGTGAAATCACGAGAGCGACTAAACTGAAAATAATAAATGAGAAAGGAAGCTTTATATTTGTCTCACTTCCCATAGTATTAGGAAGCATAATCTTTCACCTTCTTATCGGAAGATTTCAATTTTGAAACTCCCGTCATTTTGTGGTTCTGTTCGCTCCTTGTAGCCAAGTTCCTCAAGCTGTTCATAAAGGAACATCGGTCTTCTATCATTAATAATCGTTAATACCTCACCATCAACTAAATTTTCCAATGCTGCAAGAGTTCTCATCATCGGCTGTGGCGGCTCTAAACCTCGATTGTCTAGAATCATTAATAATCACCTTTCTTATTAGGAATTCTTAGTAAAAGTAACTTTCCAGTGCTTCGCGTCAATTTCTTCGGCTTCATGGGTAAAGCCTTTTGCTTTTAATACTGCAAACAATGGCACAGGCTTGAAAGGCGCGTGGAGGATAAAGATATCATTATCTTTTACTTCTTTAATGGCTTCCATAATTTTTTGGAAAGGTTCAATCTTATTCTTTAAATCTTCTCTAACATCTAGTTCAATAATCTTTTGTTCCATTATTAACAACTCCTCGAATGATATTTAATTGAATAATTCCTGTTCCAGTGCTTCACGGTCGATTAAATAGAAACCATCTTCACACTGGTTAATATGGTTTTTCTTTTTTAAATGATTGATTGTTCTACTGACGGTTTCTCTTGAAGTTCCAATCATATTAGCCAGTTCCCTGTTTGTGAATTGGGTTGTAAGTTGATACCTGCTGCCAACCTGTTCACCATTTGACTGACAAAGTCTAATCAGAAGTAATACGATTTGTTCAAATGTGTTATGGAGAACCTGCGCCTCTAATCTTCCTTGAAGGTCGACTATTTTCTCTCCTAACACTTTAAAAAGTTTTATACACAGTTCTGGATTAGCAATAAGTGTTTCTTCAAATTTGTCAATTGGAATGGCAATTAGATTTGCCTCCTCTAAAACCTCTGCATGTGCTGGAAAGTTCCCATTTCGGAAGAACCCAGCATGTGGGAACATTTCACCAGGTTCGAGTACAGAAACAATTTGTTCCTTACCAGAAAAATCTGTTTTATATATTTTGATTTTTCCAGAATGGATAAAAAATACCCGGTCCAGTTGGTCATCCTGCATAAATACATACATCTTCTGCTTATAAAAGCGAGTCAATGCTATTTTTATGAAGGGTTCCAGCTCTCCATCAGATAATTCTTTAAATAGAGGAACATCAGATAATCTTTTTTTTATGTCCTCTTGCCTCATTAACATCACCTTCGCATTAGTAATTCTTGATTACCTTCATTTTAGCAGTGATTTGAGAACAAATATGTGACCCCCATCATAGATAGCAAATTTCTTTGAAAATAATTCTCAATAAAAAAATCCGCAAGAGTTAATCTTGCGGATCTTCTTCATGGTTAGATTTCTCGTAGCATTCAAAGCAATACATCTTTCTGTCGTCAGATTGTACACCGTTAAAGAAGCCATCTAAACAATAAATCTCTTTTGAACATAACGTGCAATTGCCAACTAATTCTTTCATTCTGTTTTTCTCCCTTACTGTTACTATTAGCAAAATTATCTTGTAGGTGTGATGGTTAG
Source organism: Neobacillus sp. CF12 (assembly GCF_030348765.1). GTDB lineage: Bacteria > Bacillota > Bacilli > Bacillales > Cytobacillaceae > Neobacillus. Next base: position 5,703,801 of record NZ_JAUCEU010000007.1, read on the forward strand.
CACTATGGTGAGAATATTATTTTTTTATAATAAAAAAGAAGTTAGAAATAAAAAGGAGTGAAAAATTAATGCAAACTTACGCAACGATTATTCATGTGCCAGATTTCCCGCCACGTGAAAAACATTCAACTATATTTAAAGGCTTTGATGAATTAAAATCTGGAGAATTTATGCAGATTGTTAACGATCATGATCCAAGACCACTTCAGTATCAATTTATGATGGAAAGATCTGAACAGTTTACTTGGGAATACCTTGAAGAAGGTCCTAGGGTTTGGAAAGTTTCTATCGGTAAGAAGTAAAAGTTTACGCTTTATTTTATTGAAATGTTAACCTCTCTTAACATTTTACTTTGTTTTTTTAGGATTCATCCTCTTTCCCTAAATTCATTTTACAACAGAATTTATTTCTGTTGTTTTTTTATCCTTAGATTTTCAGAAAAATATGATAAAATACAGATGGTTATTAAAAAGGGGGATTTAGTATGAGCCTGACACCAGAGCAAATTGAAAAGAAGTTCCTAGAATATGTAAAGAAAATGAGCGCATATAATGAGGCACTTGGATTGATTTATTGGGACCTGCGAACTGGAGCTCCGAAGGAGGGAGTCGATCAAAGGTCTGAAGTAATAGGCATGCTTTCATCAGAGGTTTTTAAAATGTCCACTTCGGAAGATATGGCAGCATACATAGCAACTTTATCTAAAAATGACCTATCAGAAACTACACGGAAAATTTTAGAGGAGTGTAAAAAAGAATACGAACGCAATAAAAAAATTCCTGCGAATGAATACAAGGAATATGTTATTCTACAGTCCAAGGCAGAAAGTATTTGGGAACAAGCAAAGGAAAAATCCGATTTTGAACTGTTTAGACCATACCTTGAAAAGTTAGTTGATATGAATAAAAGGTTCATCAATTATTGGGGTCATAATGGAAATCGTTACGATGTTTTACTAGATTTATACGAACCTGGAATGACGGTAGAAGTCCTTGATCAGGTATTTGGTGACTTAAGGGAGAAAATTGTACCGTTGGTCAAACAGATTGCAGACTCTCCAAATAAGCCTAAAACGGAGTTCCTTTTTAAGACTTTTAAAAAGGAAAACCAGCGTGCATTAAGCTTAGAAATCCTTGAAAAAATGGGGTATAACTTCGAAGCTGGCCGACTAGACGAAACTGTGCACCCCTTCGCTACAGGTTTAAATCCAGGAGATGTCCGGGTAACAACAAACTATGATGAACATGATTTCCGCACGGCTGTTTTCGGTACCATTCACGAAGGTGGTCACGCCTTATACGAACAAAATATATCTAAAGAATTGATTGGAACTCCTTTATGTACAGGTACCTCGATGGGAATACATGAGTCACAATCACTTTTCTACGAAAATATTATCGGTCGGAGCATGCCTTTTTGGAAAAACAATTACGAATTATTAAAAAGATATGCTACAGGTCAGTTTGACAACGTTACAATAGAAGACTTTTACAGGGGAATAAACGAATCGAAACCTTCGCTTATTAGAATCGAAGCAGATGAATTAACGTATCCACTTCATGTCATTATTCGCTATGAAATTGAAAAGGGTTTATTTAATGGTGAGTTAGAGGTTAAAAATCTACCACAGGTTTGGAATCAATTATATCAAGAATATTTAGGAATTACGCCTCACAATGATGCTAAAGGTGTACTGCAGGATGTTCACTGGGCTGGAGGTAGCTTTGGGTATTTTCCTTCCTATGCACTAGGGTACATGTACGCTGCTCAATTTAAGAATACAATGCTTAAGGATCTCCCTAATTTCGATCAATTGTTAGAGGAAGGAAACTTGCTGCCAATCAAAGAATGGCTGACCAAAAATATCCACCAATATGGTAAACAGAAGAAACCATTAGAAATACTTCAGGATGTAACTGGGGAAGGTCTTAATGCGCAATATCTAACTGATTATTTATACGAAAAATATGGTCAAGTGTATCAACTAAATTAATGATAAAGAGGGGAAGGGAGAGATTTAAGCCCTTCTTCTTTATTTAGGTAGGTGTGTGTGTAATGGGGAAATTAGGTCCAATTATTCTAATTGCCATTAGTGCAATTATGTGGGGGATCATTGCAATTTTTGTTAGGAAACTGGCAAGCTTAGGCTTTACACCAATGGAGATTGTTACAATTAGAGTAGTAACAGCACTATTATTGCTCGGGATAATCGGCTTGTTAAAATATCCCGGACAAATGAAGATACATTTGCGAGACAGCAAATACTTTATCGGAACAGGGATATTTAGCATTGTCTTGTTTAATTGGTGCTATTTCACTTCCATAAATCAACTTAGTTTATCTTTTGCGGTTATTTTACTTTATACGGCACCCGCCTTTGTTGTTGTCCTTTCCTATTTGTTTTTAAAAGAAAGTATGGATTCTATGAAGATTATTTCAGTCATTTTGACTTTAATAGGGTGCATTTTAATTGCCGGCATTAATTTAAAGGAAACACCATCGATGAATCTAGTTGGGATTTTAACCGGGCTAGGAGCGGGCTTCGGTTACGCTTTATACACGATATTTGGGAAATTTGCTTTACTAAAGTATCGTCCCTTCACTGTTACTTTCTACACGTTCTTTGTTGCGTCTATAACTTTACTTGTTTTTACAGATCTTTTTGAAAAAGGAAGTATTCTATTTAACAAAGAAGTCATTCTTTATGGAGTTGGTTTAGGCTTATTTCCAACCGTTTTAGCATACTTATTCTATACAAAGGGATTAGAGAGAATGGAAAGCAGCAAAGCCTCTATTATTGCGACTGTGGAGCCTGTTGCTGCTACGTTACTAAGTGTTTTCTTGTTTAAAGAAGACTTTGGGGTTTTACAATTTATTGGAACGGCTATTATTCTACTATCAGTAATTCTAATAAATTTGCCGAAAACATTCCTTAAACAAAACAAAAAAAGGCTTCAGTACTAATTGAAGCCTTTTTCAGCATTTGTTACCAAGAACCCCATGTTTTGAATCCTGGTGAGCCTGGAGGTGCATTTTGAATCATATCGATAAATGGAATCGTGTATGCAAATAAAATTAGGGCAGCTGTGATACCAAGCCATAATTTCCAGTTTTCAAAGATCATTGGTGCTTTTTCTTCAAGATTTTCGGCTTCACCTACAGGGAACTCTTCTTCACCTTTAGGTGCAAAGAAAGCGAGATTTACAAAGATGATGATGATTAAGATTATTCCAAGGAATAAAATCGATCCACCAACAGCTTGTGCTATTTGGTAAGGAATCCATTCAGCTGCTTGAGCTGAATCCCCATACGTTGAGAAGGCTGATCGTCTTGGACCGCCAAGAAGTCCTTGGAAGTGCATCGCACCTGACATGAACGCCATTCCAATAAACCATACCCATGCCTGAATAATACCCAATTTGTTCATAGCTTTTGTTAATTTACGTCCAGTTAAATGTGGAACAAGCCAGTATGAGATTCCAAAGAACGTTAACACAACAGAGGTTGCTGCAGTTAAATGGAAGTGACCTGTAACCCAAATCGTATTGTGAACCACTTGGTTCATTTGGTTTGAAGCGTTGATGATACCGCCTGCACCGGCTGGGATAAAGCTGGCCATACCAATAAAGGGAACTGTAAAACGAGCATCGTTCCAAGGTAGAACCTTAAACCAGCCAAACAGTCCAGTTGCCCCTTTAGAGCGACCATATCTCTCAAAGGTTGCGAATAATGAAAAAGCAGTCATCAATGATGGAATGATAACCATAAATGTTAATACTACCTGCAGAAACTTCCAAGCCGGATCAATACCAGGCTCGGTTAATTGATGGTGGAATCCAACCGGAATCGAGAAAAGTAAAAATAGGATAAAAGATAGACGTGCTAACGAATCTGAGAAAATCTTTCCGCCAATAATTTTTGGAACAATCGCATACCAGCACATATAAGCTGGGAGCAGCCAGAAATAAACAAGCGGATGTCCGAAATACCAGAACAATGTACGGCTAACTAACACGTCAACTGTATCCACTATTCCAAGTGACCAAGGGAGTAACTGGAATAATACAGTAGCAGCAACTCCAAGTGTAGCTACAATCCAAAGCACGGTATTAATGACAGCCATAAAGCTTAATAATGGGCTTGGTTTACCAGGGTTTTCCCTGCGCCATTTAGCATAGGTCATGATTTGGGCTGCTCCGTCAAGCCAGCTGCCGACAACAACAAATGTCATACCTAAGTAAAAAATCCAATGCGCTTTTAGTGGTGCATAGAAAGTATAAAGTACAGATGCTTCTTTAAGTAATACCATTGTAGCAGCCATAATAGTTCCTACCGTCATTACCCAGAAGCCAATCCAGCCAATCCGGCGTGCTGCTGGAGAATGAGTACCTGCTGTACGGCTAACAGCAGCATATTGGAATCCCATTATAAAGAAAGTTGTTAAAACAAGACCCATTAAAACACCATGAACAGTTAAAATTTGATAATAATCTATACCCCATGGAAGTTCAAATTTACCAGAACGGACAAGGGTTTGAAGTAATCCCATTAAACCGCCTAATGCAAGTGCGATAAAGGCAACATAAAAGTGTGCCATCGCAAGCTTTCCATCACGTGGATCTACTTTTAATTTAGGGCTACTCATTATTTAACCACCTTTATCTTAGAACTCATTAAGTGGTGACCAGTACCGCAGTACTCGTTACAAACCACTAAATATTCGCCTTCTTTATCAAACGTTGTAACAATCTCATTTATGTAACCTGGTTCAAGCATCATATTGATATTCGTTCCGGCAACTTGAAAACCATGGATTACGTCTTTTGTTGTGGCCATAACTTTTACCTTCGCACCTAGTGGAACTTCTACTTCTGCAGGATTGTAGAAGAAGGCAGAAGCAACATAAACTAATTCATAGTCCCATTCTTTTCCTTCCACCTTGTGTAATCCAGGTTTATCGAATGGTGCCTGAGTATCAACCTTTTTTGGATCGATAGTAGTTAAACAACTTGGCGGCTTGTTACCTAAGTAAAAAGCGCTTACACCTACAACTGATAAGAAAACAACAAGTGCGCCGATTCCGAAGATAAGCCAAATTTTTTCAAACTTATGCATATGCATGGTTTTTTCCCCTTTCTTTTATTAAAAACGGTCTAAGAACAAGAAATAGACACTTACCCAAGTGACAACTAAAAAGATTCCCAAAAAGAAAACGGATGCCAATGTCCCTTTTAGAGAAGAGCTGTCTTCAATTTCTGTTTTTTTGTTTGTTTTCAGTTCCGCTTTCGCCATCCCCCAAGACTCCCTTCAGAAAAAATTAAATAAAATAATAAGTTCTCTTTCATAATACAAAACAATTGTGAAGAAAAAATAACAAATTTTACAGTTCACAAAATGTTCATTCCTTAGGTAAGTACTATGTTAATAGTAATAAATTGATATAACAGTGATTTATATCACAATAATAGTGTCGGAGTTGTGACTAAATTGTGAACTATCACTTAATACCTGTGATAAAAGTAATTGAATTTGACCTTTGTGAAGAAAAAGGCTTGTTTTTCCTATATTTGTCACAATTCTAAAACTTTTTAATAGAATGAAATAGATGAATTATAATTCATGAGAAGCGAGCGTGTTATTGATGGAAAAATATTATTGTGAACCATGCCGTCTCCTCTATGACGAAATAGCTTATTGTAAAATCTGTGGATCATTGGCAGATAAAAAGATAAAAATTGAAGTTCAATCTCAATCAAAAAAACAGTAAGATTACAAAGAGATGAGACAAGGTGCTCTTTTTTTAGAAAGTTAAAAATGGAAAAGTTTGCGTAATGATATGATTCAATATCTCGGTTATAATCAAAGAGCACAACAACAACAACCTTCAAAACGTTGGCTTCCCTCTTGCAGGGAAGCTTTTTTTTTGTACATACAAACTCCTTTTTTTGGTAAAAATACCATTACCTACATTGAAGGAGAATAAAACGAATGCCAACGATTCTTTCGGTAGCAGAAGCAATACCTGAATTTGTGATAAAACAAGAGCAAGCGATAGACTTTGCAAGAGAACTTTTTTCAGATCGTTTTAAAGATATTGAAAGGCTGCTTAAGGCTTTTCAAAATGGTCAAATAGAAAAAAGACATATCGTAAAAGAAATTGACTGGTATAAAGAAGACCACTCTTTTGCGGATAAGAATAATGCCTATATTGAATCTGCGGTAACATTGGGGAAGCAGGCGATTAAGAACTGCCTTTCTAATAAGACATTTTTGACTAGCGAAATCGACTGTGAACAAATAGACGCTATTTTTTATATCTCAACAACAGGTATGGCGACTCCCAGCATCGAAGCGAGAATCATGAATCTATTGCCATTCCGCGAAAACACAAAAAGAATACCGATTTGGGGTCTTGGCTGCGCTGGTGGAGCGGCTGGTTTATCAAGAGCGTTTGAATATTGCACGGCCTTTCCGGACGCATTGGTTTTGGTCCTTTCTGTTGAACTGTGCAGTTTAACCTTTCAGCGTAATGACTACTCAAAAAGTAATCTAATTGGCACGTCACTATTTGCTGATGGGGTTGCCTGTGCGTTGATTTGTGGAAATAAAGTAAGCATCGATGATTTACGTGCTAAAAACACTGCACCAGCCATAATTGATACTCAATCTACGTTGATGCCTGATTCTTTAGATGTCATGGGGTGGGATATAAGGGATCAAGGACTGTTTGTGATATTCTCCAGAGATATCCCCAGTATTATTGAGGATTGGCTTAAACCTAACGTAAGCAAATTCTTAACTCAAAACAGGATAGAACTGGCCGAGATTGACCGTTTTATCGCTCATCCAGGCGGAAAAAAAGTTATAGATGCTTATATCAAATCATTAGGGATACCTGCTGCAATGACGGACATATCACTAGATATTCTTAAGCAATATGGAAACATGTCGTCGGCAACGATACTATATGTCCTTAGAAGATTTATGGAATCAGGTGGAGAGGCAGGGACCTATGGACTTTGCACCGCGCTCGGGCCGGGATTTAGTTCAGAATTGCTATTACTGAAGTGGGGGTAAATGATGATACCTTTTTTCCTATTTATTTCAGTTTTGATTATTCAGCGTTTACTTGAGCTGGTGATTGCTCGAAGAAATGAAAAGTGGATGAAAGAACAAGGTGCAATTGAATTTGGTATGAGGCATTACCTATATATCGTTCTGATGCATTCATTATTTTTTGTTGTTTTAATAATAGAAAAAGTAAGCTTTTCTCGTGAGTTATCAGCGGTTTGGCCCTTATTTGGAGCATTGTTTGTATGTGCTCAGGTGATTAGAGTGTGGGCGATTTCTTCGCTTGGTCGTTATTGGAATACGAAAATCATTGTTTTACCCAATTTGGATGTGGTGAGAAAAGGACCATATCGGTTTATTAAACATCCCAACTATTTAGTTGTTTCGATTGAATTATTGGTTGTTCCGCTGCTTTTTGGCGCATACATTACGGCATGCTTGTTTACGCTATTAAATGTGTTCATGCTGTCAATTCGCATCCCCGCTGAGGAAAAGGCACTAAGAGAGTTTACGGAATACGAAGGAAGCTTTGCAAGCTGTAATCGGTTTCTGCCAAAATTGTTAAATAAATATGACAATTAACATATCCATATTGAAAATGATTATCAGTTGTGATATCCTATTTTTAAAGTAGAATGAAAATCATTCTCATTTCAATTGAGCGGATAGGAAGGTGTATCTAATGGCTTTTGCATTTGTAGGTGGAACGGTAATCATATACGCATTTGTCATGAAACACGTCTTAAAAAATGTAACACGTTAAGAGAATATAACATTAAGCCAAGGAGAAAAATTTCCTTGGTTTTTTCTTTATTTGGGCACTGGAGTGACCGAAGCGCATATGGAAAAAGCATGTGGGTAAATGCAGGGGTCTGGAGTGACCGAAGCGCATACGATGAAGGCATGTGGGTAAATGCAGGGGTCTGGAGTGACCGAAGCGCATATGGAAAAAGCATGTGGGTAAATGCAGGAGGTCTAGAGTGACCGAAGAGCATACGATGAAGGCATGTGGGTAAATGCAGGGGTCTGGAGTGACCGAAGCGCATATGGAAAAAGCATGTGGGTAAATGCAGGAGGTCTGGAGTGACCGAAGAGCATATGGAAAAAGCATTTGAGTAAATGCAGGGGGTCTGGAGTGACCGAAACGCATACGGAGAAGGCATGTGGGTAAATACAGGGGGTCTGGAGTGACCGAAACGCATACGGAGAAGGCATGTGGGTAAATGCAGGGGTCTGGAGTGACCGTAGAGCATACGGAGAATGCATGTGGGTAAATGCAGGAGGTCTGGAGTGACCGAAGCGCATACGGAGAAGGCACATGTGGGTAAATGCAAGGGGTCTGGAGTGACCGAAGAGCATACGGAAGAGGCATGTGGGTAAATGCAGGGGGTCTGGAGTGACCGAAGAACAAAATGTAAAGATTATTCGGTCACTCCACCAGAACTGTCATTCAATAACTTTAAATATAGTACGTAGAATGTCTTGTTCCAATTATAGTATAATTTTTTTTCAATATTCTCCTTATCTGTTTCCTGGATTCAATTACTTTACACCACTCATACACCAAATTAGTGGTGATTTTTATACTAGGAAAGAGAAGTTTTAGCTCTCTCACAGACCGCAATATCCCATTCTCAACATTTTCCATACAGCCACATACGTTGCACAAAATTTTAGTCTCTCCAGCCTTAACTGAGAAGGAAAGACAGGAAAAACAGGTCAATCCTTTATTCAATTTCTCATAATCATAAGGGGGTAATCGAGTGTAGGGAGAAACTGTTTTATGTTCCTTGACTAAATAGTCAGCTATTTTATAGTGATAATCGTTCAGTATAGAGGGTCTCCTATTTAAATCATCAATAAACTTATCGAGCTGAGTGGGGTAAATGATAGGTTTGTTCAATGGTGCCTGATAGAGGGTGAATGATGGATTTACAAAGAAGACATTTGATTTTAGGGAGATAGAGTACTTTTTCTTTTGAAAAACTTGCCGAAGTAAGGTATCGCTTCTTTTTATTTGGTCTAGCGGATTCTGAATCTCATTTTCATTCATTGCAAAAAACTGATCAGATTCGTAATAATAATCCCCTTCAAAATTTTTCACCTCACAAGGAAACTGGGTTACTTGGCTAATAATAAAGGTATCTATTTGAAAATTCGTAGAGTTGGTTTCCAACCGCAAATCATTCAATACTAAAAACTTTTTAGGATCAAGTCGCTCACTTAAATGATCAAACATCAACTCGCCTTTGTAACCTTTTTCAAGGTTCAAATAAATTATTTTCTCTTTGCTCGGTAAAACTGTACGATTGTTCAAGGATCTTAACAACTTTAATTCATCTGACTCGATTCGTTCCTTATATGCCATTTTCCACATCCTTTACCATGTAATAATTCCATAGTACCTTAACCGGAAAAATATATGCGTGAATATTATGTTAACAAATTAGGTTTTCACGATAGGAAAAGTTTGAATTATCGTATAAAATATAAAATATTACAAAGTTGTGAACAAGGGGAAAAAACTATGGTGCAAACGGCTAATAAGCAACAAACGATTTCGTCACTAAAAAATAAGATTCTTGCTTTATATGAATACCTTATTAAGCAACGTGATAATGAAAATGCTGAAAAAACAAAGCAATTAGCAAAAAAATTGCAGAACAAGGAGTTTATGATTGCTTTTTGTGGTCATTTCTCGGCTGGAAAGTCAACGATGATTAACAAAGTAGTCGGCGAGAATTTGCTCCCTTCGAGTCCCATTCCCACCAGTGCCAACCTCGTAAAGGTGAAATCTGGTGAAGAATATGCGAAGGTTTTTTTCAAAAATGAAAAGCCTCGCATCTATTTGGCACCATATGATTATGAATTAGTGAAGAAATATTGCAAAGATGGAGACCAAATCGAAGAAATTGAAATCAGCCATGCCGATTCCCAGCTTCCTGCAAATACGGTTATTATGGACACTCCTGGAATTGACTCTGCGGATGATGCCCATCGGGTGGCAACGGAATCTGCAATTCACCTTGCTGACCTCGTTTTATATGTAATGGATTATAACCATGTCCAAGCCGAGCTGAATTTTCTATTTACAAAAGAATTAACGGAAGCAGGAAAAGAAGTTTATCTCGTTATTAATCAGGTGGATAAGCATAAGGAAGAGGAACTGACCTTCCAGCAATTTAAAGGAAGTGTCCAGGATTCCTTCGGGGCTTGGGGAGTAAAGCCAGCTCGAATCTTTTATACTTCCTTAAAATATCAAGACCATAAACTAAATGAATTTAATGATTTAAAGGCATTTATTGCAGAGAAATTGCAAAATAAGGACCAACTTCTACAGCAATCCATTTTTCATTCATTAATAAAAATTGCTCAAGATCATTTAGACCAAGCTCGCAATAAACGGGAAGAAGAACTTCAGCCTATTTTTGACGTTTTAGATGAACTGCCTGAAGAAGAAAAGCAGCAATTAACACAAACCTACCAATCAATCAGTGCAAACCTTCAGACTCTTGAAAATGGAGTAAAGGAAACAGAAAAGGAATTTGATGCGGAAATAGCAAAGATATTAAGCAATGCCTATTTAATGCCGTTTCAAACAAGAGAATTAGCAGAATCGTTTCTTGAAGCCTCACAGCCAGAATTTAAAGTAGGATTTCTTTTTTCAAAACAAAAAACGTTAGAAGAAAAGAATGCTCGTCTTGATCGACTATACCAAGACCTGCAAGAGAAGACGAAGCTACAGCTTGAATGGCATCTGCGTGAATATTTAATTTCTATTCTCAAGAACAATAGTTTAGATAACCAAGAATTACAAAATAAGGCACAATCGTTTTCTATTAAAGTTCCAATTGATTTGATTGTTCAAACGGTTAAACAAGGAGCTTTGGTTTCTGGTGAATATTTACTTCATTACACAGAAGACTTGGCTAATGGAATTAAAAAAATAGCTAGAGAGGGTATTTTAGAATTTAAACTTGCTCTTATACCTGAATTAACAGCAAAAACAAAAAAATTAACAGAAATGTATCAGGAAGAATTCAAAAATATTGAACAATACGTAAGTGCCCTTTCTGAAAAAACAAACTTTGAAAAAGAAATTGCTCTAAAAGAAGAAACAGTGGGCATGTTGCTAAATGATTCCGACGAAAACCAAGATGATAAGTATTTGCTTTTTCAACAAGAGGAAGAAGAAGCTGAAGTCGTTTATGGTCAGGCACTGCCCGAGACAGAATCTCTGGAAAAGAAATTGCCAGTGACTAAGATAAAAACAAATGTAACGAAGCAAACCGAAACAGAAAAAGCCAGAAGTCATTTACAAAACATGGTTTCTCGTTTAAATCATACTGCAAAGTTAATTGACAATCTCCCAGGTTTTAAAAAGCTGGCGAAAGAATTGGAAGATAAAGCAGACAGATTGGCACACAAGGGGTTCACAGTTGCTTTATTCGGTGCATTTAGTGCGGGTAAGTCTTCGTTTGCCAATGCACTAATGGGGGAAAAGGTGCTGCCGGTATCACCGAACCCGACCACGGCTGCGATTAATAAAATCAAACCTATAACTGATCGGTATCAGCATGGCACCGTGCTCGTAAAATTTAAAGAGGCCAATGCGATGCTTGAGGATGTAAACCGTTCATTGAAGTTATTTGATTTGGAAAGTTCTACTTTAGAAGGGGCATCAGGAGAAATTGATAAGGTAATGCTTGAGAAAGGACAGGAAGGTGTTGCGGAAAAAACACACTATGCTTTTTTACAGGCATTTAAAAAGGGATTCCACCAACACGGTGAGCAGCTCGGTTCGGTTCTAGAAACTGACTTAAATGCATTTGCAGATTTTGTAGCACTTGAAGAAAAGTCGTGTTTTGTTGAATGGATTGAGCTTTATTATGATTGTGAATTGACACGCAAAGGGATTACCCTAGTTGATACACCAGGGGCTGATTCAATTAATGCCCGTCATACAGGAGTAGCATTTGATTATATTAAAAATTCTGATGCGATTCTGTTTGTTACGTATTATAACCATGCCTTTTCTAAGGCTGACCGAGAGTTTTTAATTCAGTTGGGTCGTGTTAAGGATGCTTTCCAACTCGATAAAATGTTCTTCATTATTAATGCCATTGACTTAGCTGAGAATGAGGAAGAGAAGGATACTGTTACGGAGTATGTAACAGAGCAGTTAATTAAATATGGAATTCGGAAACCACATCTCTATCCATTATCTAGTTTATTTGCTTTACAGGAAAAGTTGGAACCAAACAGGGACGCCCATTCCGGAATGGGAAATTTTGAAGGTGATTTCTACCATTTTATTTCAAATGATTTAACTGAAATGGCCATTACTTCAGCGGGAAATGAAGTGAATCGTGTTCAGGAGTTAGTGTTTAACCTAATTCAGAGTTCAAAAGAAGATCAATCCGTAAAGGACAAAAAACGGACTGAAATAGAAAAACAAAAAGTGATGATCAAAGAATTATTGGAGAAACAGTCACCAGAAGGGTTACAAAAACGAATCACGCTCGAGGGGGAAGAACTTCTTTTTTATATTAAACAAAGGGTATTCCTTCGCTTTAGTGACTTCTTTAAAGAGGCTTTTAATCCTTCAACCTTAAGAGATGACGGGAGAAATCTGAAGAAGGCATTACAATCATCACTGGATGAATTGTTAGAAAGTCTAGGTTTTGATTTTGCACAAGAGCTGAGAGCAACCACAGTCAGACTCGACTCTTTTGCCGGGAAAGTGTTAGCAGACTATTATACAGGACTTACGCGCAGTTTGAATGAAATCAATAAAGAGTTATCATTTTCGACTTTTGAAATGAAGCATGAAGGAGAAATTGAGTTTCCTTTAGCTTTTAATCAATTAAATAAACAGCTGTTTACGAAAGCATTGTCTTATTTTAAAAATCCAAAGTCCTTTTTTGAAAAAAATGAAAAGAAGCTTATGAGTGATGAACTTTTTAATGTTTTAAATGTTCCTGCTGATGAATATTTGAAGTCAGAAGGAGAAAATTTAACGGTTTACTACTCCGATATATTAATGGAGCAATTTGCGCTATTAATTAAACAAATAGAAGATCAGGCAGATGATTTCTATTTAAGCCTTTTAACTGCCTTGGATGGCGGAGTTTCTGTTGATGTATTAGAAGAGATTTATCAAAAGCTGGAAGAGTCGAAGTAATATTCTAATCGGGGGTCTTTATGAATTTATTCGTTGACAAAGAATGGCTGTTAAAAAATTTACATGATCGAGTACGTGTTGTTGATTGCTCTTTTTCATTAGCAGATCCTACAAAAGGCAGACAGGAATATGATAAAAATCATATTCCTGGAGCCATCTATTTTGATCTTGAGAAGGATTTATCAGGTGATGTTGGTGAACATGGCGGCCGACACCCATTGCCAAACTTCGAAGAGTTTATTAATAAGCTTGAAAAAGCGGGTATTGATAGTACCACAATGGTAATTGCCTATGATCAAGGAGAAGGTGCTTTTGCAGCAAGGTTTTGGTGGTTACTACAATACCTTGGACATGAAAAGGTGTTTGTTTTGGATGGTGGCTTAAGAGGCTGGAGTGAAGGAAACTATCCGCTAACATCAGAGGTTCCCGTTTTGAAAAAGGCCACCTTTAAGCCGAATATTAATCATGACCTACTCGCTAATATGGAGGAAGTAAAAGCAGTTTCAGGTGGACAAGTTTCCAATACAATCCTAGTCGATTCCAGAGAAGAAAAACGATATTTAGGATTAGAGGAACCTATTGATAAAAAAGCTGGGCGAATTCCTGGAGCGATTAATAAGCCTTGGTTTGAAGGGTTAAATGCGGGTTATTATAAGACTGCTGAAGTTCAAAATCAACGTTTTTCTGACATTAACCCTGAAAATGATGTCATTGTTTATTGTGGTTCCGGGGTTACGGCAGCACCCAATTTTCTGGCATTAAAGGCAGCTGGGTTTGAAAAGGTAAAACTTTACTTGGGAAGTTTTAGCGATTGGATTTCCTATCAAGAAAACAAGATAGAGTGAGTTTTTATGTTATAATAGGAGCCGTGTTGTTTTTATTCGATAGGAGGTAATACATTGGAAAATCAAAAACCTTCACTAATGCTTGTTGATGGAATGGCGCTGTTATTTCGTGCTTTTTATGCTACGGCTGTAACAGGCCAGTTTATGATAAATTCAAAAGGAGTTCCAACGAATGGAATTCATGGTTTCATCAAACATTTGTTTACGGCTGTTTCTTACTTTAATCCGTCCCATGTGGCAGTTTGCTGGGATATGGGCAGTAAAACGTTCAGGTCAGAGTTATTTGACGCATATAAAGGGAATCGCGGCGAAGCTCCAGTCGAATTAATTCCGCAATTTGACTTAGTTAAAGATGTAGTGGCCTCTTTTGATATCCCTAACATTGGTTTAGCGGGCTATGAAGCAGATGACTGTATTGGAACCATCGCCCATCAAGCTAGAGAGCATGCACATGTTTCGATATTGACGGGAGACCAAGATATCCTTCAGCTCCTAGACGAGAGCATTTCGGTTATTTTATTGAAAAAAGGTTATGGGAATTATCTTGTTCATACACCTGATTCCTTCTTTGAAGAAAAAGGCATCAAACCTCGCCAAATGATCGATTTGAAAGCTTTAATGGGAGATCCTAGTGACAATTATCCTGGAGTTAAAGGAATAGGGGAGAAGACCGCTCTGAAGCTTTTAAAGGAATTTGAACATGTAGAGGGAATCATATCTAATCTTGATCGTCTATCAAAATCACACAAGACAAAAATTGAGCAAGATTTAGAAATGCTCCATTTATCACGTATGCTTGCAGAAATTAAGTGCGATGTCCCTGTCAGCTGTAATTTAGAAGAAGCAGGACTTAGAATTGTAAAAGATAAAGCTTTGAACAAACTAAATGAATTAGAGCTACGCGGCTTGCATCGACTGCTGCCGTCTGAAGCATCGTTTATTTCTTGAAATTAGAGGCTGTCCTAAAAAGAGGACAGCCTCTTTCCATATTGTTATTTCGTATTTTTTTTCTTTTGTGCATTTTCTAATTTGCTTTTTGGTTCCTCAGCGAACTCTGCGTCTTGTCCATATCCTTGTGGATTGACTCCAGGTGCCTTTACACCGCGATTAGCATGACCGTTTTTGCTCATTTACGTCACCTCCCATTTTTTTAGTATTTCCACGTGAGAATAATAAAACTCAACTTTCTAAACAATAAAGATAAGAGGTGATACAAATGAACAAAGGTGTTTATTTAGCCCTATCTAGTATAGCTTTAGCCCAGGGCTTAAAGATCCCAATTCATTATTATAAAAAGAAAGAGTGGCGCCCAGACCTCTTTTTTCAAACAGGTGGAATGCCAAGTTCTCACTCAGCTGGAGTTTCAACTCTTACTACCTATATTGCCTTACAGAGAGGGCTGCCAACATTTGATTTTGCTCTCTCACTTGTATATGGATTAATTGTCATGTATGACGCACAAGGAATTAGACGTCAAACTGGTGAACTTACTTTAAAAGTTAATTCGATGCATGATTTAATTGAAAAAGTGGACAAAGAAGAGAGTGTAGAATTTAAACAGGAAGCTCCTAAAAAGCTAAAGGAAATGTTAGGACATCAGCCCGAAGAAGTAATTGGCGGTGCAATACTTGGGGCAATAGTAGGAGTAGTTGGGCATGTGTGCTCAAAAAAGAGTAGAAAATTGTCGAAATTTAAGTTAAAATCTGATAGTAGATGGTTTTAGATTGCTTGGAGAGGGATGGAGAAGCCTGTGCGAACAGTTGATGAGTACTTGCACTACCTAGAAGGAAAAGGATTTCAATTTCAAGAAGATGCAATTGGGTTTATTTATTTTGGAAAACAATACACAAATGCTTCTGATGAATTGATTAATTCCGCAATAGAGATCACACTGAAAGCCCAGAAAAAATTTGATGGCAGCTTTTATGTGTCATTATTAGAAACCCTTGTTTCGAGCAAAATACAAACAAGAAATGCAGCCTTAAAGTTCGTTAAAGAAAGAGAACTAGTGGCCATTTAAACAAAAAATCCTCCTTAACGGGAGGATTTTTTGTTACTGATGGAAGGCTCTTATTCACAAAGATTATTCTTCCTCTAATGTGTTTTTTCGGATAGCCAGCCGTGCCAATTCATCGGCTGCTTTATTCTCAATGCTTGGAATCCATTTCATAAAGAATAAATCAAATTGATGGGATAACTGTAATGCTGTTTCCAGGAGTGGTGCGTACAATTTATTTTTTACAAATTCCTTCTCGACAGCTTTATTGACCAATTCAGAATCTGTTCGAAAGGAGACGACAGTTTGTGTGTAGCCTTTTTCCAAGCAAATCTCTAATGCTTTAATAAAGGCATGATACTCAGCTTCGTGATTAGACATGATTCCGAGTGGAATTGAAAATTTTTCTGCTGTCCCATTCCCTTTGATGAAAATTCCAGCACCGCTTGGACCTGGATTACCTGCACTGGCACCGTCAATATAAACTTCAATCAAAGCAGTCCCTCCAGTCTCATATTAATTGAAAGTTTATCATAATCTAACACAAAACGCAGGAAATATATTTTTCCTATTGCTACATTGTTGAAGTGGGTATGCTAAGACTAGATGTACTAACATATTGTAAGAAAGTGCAATCATAAATTCTTACTTTTCAACTCAGAAATTTTTTTAGAAAGGTTGAAAGTCATGAAATATAAACTTGAGTGGAATTATAAAACAGGAAAAAATGAAAAAATACAGTTTACCTCTGATTGGATATCAACGGAATTGGCAATACAAACAGGTGAAGAACTTGAAAAACTAGGGAAAGCAAGTGACATTTACTTTTATGATGAAATAGGTACATCGTGGATTTTAAAGGAATTGAAAAAGCTAGTGACTGAAATTGAAGATGATCCTCATGAAATCACTGTTTATTTTGATGGCGGATTTCAAAAGGAAACCAATACTGCCGGCCTAGGAGTTGTTATATTTTTTAAACAAGGGAAAAAGAAATATCGAATTAGGGCGAATGAAATGTTTGATGAATTGGAAACAAATAATGAAGCTGAATATGCTGCCTTTTATTATGCGTTAACGATTTTAGAGGAATTAGGCGTTCATCACCTTCCCTGTGAATTTAAAGGGGACTCGCAGGTCGTCTTAAAACAGCTTAAAGGAGAATGGCCCTGTTATGAAGATGTTCTCAATGCTTGGCTTGACAGGATTGAGGAAAAAATTAAATCGCTCTCCCTTACACCAAAGTACACCCCAATTCCAAGAAATGAAAATAAAGAAGCGGATAAATTGGCTACTCAGGCATTAGAGGGGAAGGAAATTTTCGCAAAGACACAAATCATTTAAGAAACGGGGTGCCTTAGACTCGTGAAAAGCTCTAGTAGAAAAGAACTGTTTAATTATGTTGAATCCCTGTTAGGTGAATACTGTAATGGTTGTTTTGTGCATCAACAGTTTAAACATGAGGGCGGCAGGAGGTATGCGCATCGCTTTTGTATTACACAATGCACAGTAGGGGAAAAGCTTCAGGAATATGGAAAAAAGCTGACATGATGTCTGATCCTCGGACAGAAATTTTATTTTGAAAAGGCACCATTAAAAATAGAAAAAGGCTGACGGTATTCGCCAGCCTTTGGTTGGTTATTGGATTAAAGTTTTACTACGTTAGCAGCTTGTGGTCCACGGTTTCCTTCAACAATTTCAAAAGAAACTTCTTGGCCTTCTTCTAAAGATTTGAAGCCTTCGCCAGTAATAGCGCTGAAATGTACGAATACATCGTCTCCGCCTTCAACTTCGATAAAACCGAAACCTTTTTCATTGTTGAACCATTTTACTTTACCGTTTTGCATTTACTATTTCCTCCTAAGCCTTTCAAGACACTAAATAAAGTGCCAAAGATAAATATTATCATGTACATAAAAATAAAATAATAAACTATTCAATTAATGATACATGACGCTTTAAATATACATGAATATTTTTGGGCAGTCAAGGAATGTAAGCGCATTTTTAGCCAATTTATCCTATTATCATGTAAATATTCTAAATTAATAAATTATCTAAACATAAAATTTTATCAGCCTCATATTCTTATAAAAAAGGTTGATAAAGGGTGAGGAAGAATGTACCGATTTTCAATTGAGGGAGATGAATGGATTTTACGATTCTCGCCGCAAGTCTTCATTGAAGCCGAAGAAAAACAAGTTGTCTTGATGTCATTGCTTCAAATCGGAAATGATTTATCATCGTATTCACATGGTGATGCCTTTCTCATGTTTACCAAAAAGATAGGTGCAATCGTTTTTGATGTTGAAAGAATTCCATCATTTATTTTAACTGTATCGAATATAATCCCAGAAGAAAATTGGTATATGCAGGATTCAACCTTAAAACTTATACAATAATACTGCAAGTGGGTAGTCAAAATTGACTACCCTTTTTTGTTTCAACTTTTCACAGAAAAAATATAAAAGAAGCAGCCAAATCATCACAATTTGAATGATTTGGCTGCTTCTTTTCTTTTCAGCTATCAATTGTTCCTTTTAAAGTGTTTAATGGTCATTACAATATCTTGTTCATAATTTCCGAATTTTGACCCGAATAAGTTCATTCCACCCTTATTATCTGCATCTTTCTTCACGCCTAACTTCAAAGAAATATAGGGATTTTCTAATAATTTTAGTTGCTCTATACCTATGTCTGATATTTTAACCCCATCAATAAAACTGGCATTTCTAGTGATAGTCCAATTTTTTAATAGACCAAATTGGGTATTTTTAGTTCCCCACCACGACGGTGTTAAGTATCCTCTTTCACCTCCAAAATCACCAGGACTTGTCCACATCCCTATCTCAACGCCATTAACCCAACAGGAAATGTCGGATGGCCAATCCAATTTGTGATAAGGTGCCTCAGAACAAATTTCCATTGAAAAGTTTAATTCATCCACTTTAGAACCATATGGAATTCGATTAGGGAAATGATACTCAACAAATCCTGATTTAAACCAAAGAAGTTGGGCTTGCTTCCTCTCGGGTTCATAAAATGAACGTACATCATCCTGGGGATGAATGATGCCTGTGTGACTTAAAAGGCCGCATGTTGGCTCGATATCAACGTTTATAAACTCGCCAATCGGCATTTTAATAGATATGATGTTCTCTTCTACGGTTTCAACTTCAGTCAAATTAATAATAATACGGTCGTACCTTTTTGAATTTACTTTTTGAGTTCCTCGTCCTGGAACAATTTCTGTGGTAATTAGTTCTGCATCCTCTAACTTTTTTACATTAACTGCTGCTGTAGAAAAAGGAATCCCGATCTTTTCAGATAAGTCATTTACATTCATAGGTCCTTCACTTAATATCCGAATGATCTTCATTCGGTGTTCATGGGCCAGAACTTTACAAATTTCAATGGCTTCTTCTAATGTTAAGTGTAGTGTTCTCATATAATATTCCCCTTTTATTACAAGAATTCATGTGATTAAAAGTATACTTAATTGTTTTGTTATATGTTTTGTTGTAACAATTAATCTTATAATAATATGTTTGTAAATAATATACAAGTGATTGGCAATATTAAGTTAAATGTTGATGTGATAAGGAATTAACTCTTTCAAAATTAGACATTTCCCTAATAATAATTAATAGTAAAAAAATAAAAAAATTTTTTATTATATAAATACTTGAAATAAAACATATAAACGTGTAATAATAACTCATGTAATTATAGGGAATAAAGAGGAGGCTATTTAAGATGAAAAAGGTAAGCGTATTCATGTTGATACTTGTTTTAGTGTTGGGACTTATCGCGTGCTCTAGTGGAGGAAATGAGGAAACATCTTCAAGTGAGGAAAATGGGGTAACGAAACTGACTTTTTGGGCTCCGTTAAGTGGCGGAGACGGAGATTTTATGAAAGAGCTAGTTACTAAATTTAATGAAGAAAACAATGATGTTGAAGTTGAACTATTAAACTTAAAAGCAGAGGAATACTACACCAAAATTAGAACATCTGTTACATCACAGCAGGCACCGGATGTTGCGTTAGCACATGCCTCTAAACTTGCTGAACTACAATCTGCTAATTTAATAGAGAGTATTGAGAAGACTTCAAACGATGCCAAAATCGATTGGACAACTTTTAGTGAAAATATTGTAAACGCTACAATTATTGATAATGAACATTATGCAATACCTTTAGATACCCATGCGCTTATCATGTTTGCCAATAAAAAAATCCTTGATGATGCCGGATTATTAAATGCCGATGGGAAGCCATCCATCGAACCGGGTGCAGAAGGATTTGTAGAATTTTTAAAACAAGTAAAGAAAAATTCACCAGCTGGGACTTTCCCATTATCAGCAACATCTAATGGAGATTCACCACTGCGTATGTGGTGGACATTCTACAGCCAACTAGGTGGAGAGATGTTAAATGAAGGTGGAACTAAAGCTGCTTTTAATAATGAGAAATCTTTAGAAGCGCTAAATCTATTGAATGAGATGATTGAAGGCGAATTATGGCCAAAAAATATTAAAAACGGCGGAGAACTTTTCACTGCTCAAAAAGCTGCCATTCATATGAATGGTGTATGGATGACAGGTGCACTAGAACAAAATAAAGGACTTGAGTTTGTAGCATTACCTATTCCCCAACTATTTGATCAACCAGCTACATGGGGTGATTCACATTTATTTGTTATACCAAAACAAGAAAAACAAACCGATGAGAAAAGGGTAGCTAGTTTAACATTTGCAAACTGGATAACTGAACATTCAGCATCTTGGGCAAAAGCTGGACATGTTCCTAGTAAACCAGAAATCTTAGAATCATCTGAGTTTAAAGAATTAGAATATAGAAGTGACTATGCTGAAATTGGTGACTACGTTTCTTATATGCCGAACTCTCCAAAACTATCAGCGATCAATGATGTCCTTAAAAAGCATTTGAACCTATTTATGAATGGTCAGTCCACTGCTAAAGATACACTTGAAAATGCAGAAAAAGAAGTGAACGCATTATTAAGTAATTAAAAAATAATAGAGGTTCTCGATTCTAAAAGAAAAGTCGAGAACCTCTATTAAATAAAGGGAGGTAACACCCGTGAAGTTTCAATTTTTTAGGGGAGATAACTTGAAAGCCTATTTATTCCTAGCCCCTTTTTTAATTGTATATAGTTTGTTTATGCTTTACCCAATCATTAAAGGTTTTATCATAAGTTTGCATGATTGGACATTAGGAATGGATTCAACCTTTGTAGGATTACAAAACTACGTCACAATGTTCAAGGATAGTTACTTTTGGGAAGCATTAGGGAATACCATCCTTTTTGTATTAATTTCAACTCCTGCACTCATTTTTGTCGGCTTAGGAATTGCGTTGTTGGTTAATGCAGGTTTAAAAGGAACAACCTTTCTCCGCTCTGTCTTTTTCCTTCCATATGTCCTGTCGATTTCGGTTATCGCAAGTATTTGGGTATTTATTTTACAACCTTATACAGGTTTGTTAAATACATTTCTCCATAAAATGGGGATCGTTGAAGAAATCTTTTGGCTTGGCGACGAAAATCTTGCTTGGGTATCCATATTATTAGCCACAATTTGGTGGACAGTTGGGTTTAACATGGTCTTATTTCTTGCAGGTCTACAGGAAATTCCAGATGAATACTATGAGGCAGCGAAAATGGACGGAGCTAATTCTTGGAAACAGTTCATTTCAATCACTCTGCCTTCATTAAAGGGTGTAATGCTATTAACGGTTGTATTACAAACAATCAATTCATTTAAATTATTTGGTCAGCCTTATTTGATGACGAATGGTGGACCTGGTACAGAAACAAGAGCATTAGTCCAATACATTTATGAAAAAGGCTTTATCGAGCAACAAATGGGGGTCGCATCTTCCATGTCTTATGTTCTTTTCGCCATTACAATCGTATTTGCATTCATTCAATTTAAGTTCTTTCAAAATAAAGACTGATATTTGTATTTGGGAAGGAGAGGAAAACAGTGGCATCTGTCAAAAAGAAGACAACAACGAGTAGAAAGTTATTACATCTTTTCGGCTATCTATTTGTATTCATATGGTTAATCCCAGTGTTATGGATGTTTATGACAGCATTAAAACCAGGAGGAACGGCGGTTACTGTCATTAGTGAGTTAATAAAAGCGCCATTTACCATAGATAATTATAGTTATGTACTGAACAATGCGTCTATATGGAGATGGACGTGGAATAGTTTATATGTAGCCATTGTAACAACAGTTGTAACCATTGTATTAACATCACTCGCAGCTTTTGCTTTATCGCGATTAAAATTTATCGGAAAAAACTTTATTTTTTGGCTAATCATTGGTGGGTTAATGGTTCCAGTTGAAGCAAAAATTATACCTTTATTTCAAATTATGATGGACTTTGGTCTCGTTAACAGCTATAGCGCCCTTATTTTACCGGGATTAGCAGCACCACTAGGTGTCTTTATCATGAAGCAATTCTATGATGGAATTCCAAATGAGTTGGTAGAAGCAGCAAAAATAGATGGAGCAGGTACATTCCGAATCTTTTGGAGCATTTTCTTACCGTTATCTCGTTCATCAATGGCTGCACTAGGAATCTTTACCTTTATTACGTCCTGGAATAATTTCTTATGGCCATTCCTCGCAGTAAATGAAGAGAAAATGATGACTCTGCCAGTTGGAATACCGACCTTCCAAAGTGCTTACACAGCAGAATTAATGATTCCTATGGCTGCAAACGTGCTTGCAAGCTTGCCGGCTATTATCGTGTTCATATTCTTCCAAAAGCATATTATTAAAGGAATTACCATGACTGGAATTAAGTAAATCTATAAAAGGGATGGAACATCATGCGGATAACTTATTTTTTAGATGGAAGTTGGAATTTTGGTATTGATCCAACAAATAAAGGTGAAAGTGAATCTTGGTATACAGGGAGTATTCCGAATGCACTAAGTGTTGAAGTTCCACATATTTGGCAGCGTGAAGGAGACCAATTTGTTTCTTACAATGGAGCAGCATGGTATGAGAGACAAGTGAAAATAGAGAATCCATCACAACACCATGATTATTTTTTGTGTTTCGGTGCCGTCGATTATTCATGTCGAGTGTGGTGGAATGGTCAATATATTGGAGAGCATGAAGGTGGATTTACACCGTTTGAATTTAACATATCTTCTACACTTATAAAAGACGACAATCAATTAACCATTCGAGTATATGATTATGAAGCCAATGCAGAGATACCAATTGGGAAACAAGGTAGTTGGTATACTCGTGTAAGTGGGATTTGGCAATCTGTTAAATTAGAAGTGCGTGAAAAAATATATATTTCTAACGTTCTGGTAACTCCAAATATTGGTCAGGAAAACCTTGAAATCAGTTCATTTATTTCAGGTGTAATAAGTGAAATTACAGCAATAAACTTTGTCATTCGAGGGCATTCTCTTCTTGATGAACCATGGGTAGACACTGAAAGTTATTCAGGAACATTACAAATGGTGGAAACAACTACACCATTAATTCAAGAAGCGAACAACATGACTCATTTCAAAACAATAATAAATGCACAAGATATGAAAAAATGGTCTCCCGAAAAACCTTATCTTTATGAAATTGAAGTTACGTTAGTTTCTGAGGGGAAAGTTGATTCGTATCAAACGACGTTCGGATATCGAAAAGTAGAGCAAAAGAATGGTCGAATTTATTTAAACAATGAGCCTATTTACATCCGAGGTGCATTAGATCAAGCGTTTTACCCAGACACGATTTACGCCGTACCATCTGTTGAGTACATTAAAAAAGAATTGCAAGCAGCAAAAGACATGGGATTTAACCTGCTTCGGAAACATATTAAAGCAGAGCTGCCGGTTTATTTATATTGGGCGGATAGGCTTGGAATGTTAATTTGGGCAGAGCCGCCAAATTATGTGAAATGGACAGCTACAGCACAAAAGCGTTTTGTGAAACTATTAAATGAAATGATGATAAGGGATTACAATCATCCCTCCATAATCATCTGGTCCATCTACAATGAAGAATGGGGATTAGAGTGGGATCTTGAGTTTGATATAGAAAAACAAGATCATGTCGCCGAACTATTTGATGAAGTAAAGCGTTGGGATAAAACAAGATTGTTTTGTGACAATAGTGGCTGGACTCACGTTAAAACAGATATAAACGATCATCATCGTTATTTTGCCTTACCAGAACAAATTAAAGAATGGGAAAAGGATCTCGATGAATATGTAATTGCACAGCGTGAGAGAAATTTTGTTACAGGATATAAATCCAAGGGAGAACCACTTCTTATTTCAGAATTCGGTATGTGGGGATTACCAAGTATAGATAAACTACGTAATTACTATGAAGGGAAAGAGCCTTGGTGGTTTGTGAACCAAGGGGATGGCACCCATCAAGATGATTATAAAAAGCCAACAACAGCATTGGTTAATCATTTGAAATTTGGAATCCGAGAGGCTTTGGGAGATTTAGAGAACTTAGCAGTAAGTTCGCAAAAAAGGATGTTTAGAGGTGTTAAATCTTTAATTGAAGAAATGAGAAAAAGACCTCAAATTGCTGGGTATGTTGTCACGGAGTTCACAGATATTGAATGGGAAACAAATGGCTGGTTGGACTTTATGAGAGACCCAAAAGAAGAATTTGATAGATTAATAGATTTTAACGGGCCTACTTGTGTTATAGCTGATATTTCAAATAAGAATCTATGGTCAGGAGAATCGATAAAGGTCGATATCGTAGTCGTTAATGACTTAGCACATTTAAATGACGTAACAATTAAGTGGGAAATTGTCAGTGATACCCAACTACCCTATAAGACTTTAAATGGTGAAATTAATTTTAATTTGAATAACGAATCATATTGGAAAATTGAGGATGGCATTTGCTTTACAGTTCCGGAGGTTAGTAGATCCGAATTTGCACAATTAAAACTCGTGTTGATATCCAATGGACAGGTTATTGGTTCTAATGTGGAAGAATTCACATTTACAAATAAACATGCTATTCAAAGGCCTGATTCAACGATATATGCTCATCATTTGCCACAGGAATTCGCAAACCAACTAGTAACACATGGCATCGAAGTAACAGATGAACTTGAAAAGGATGTAATTGTTGTCACGGATCACCTGGACACAGAAATTCTTACCCATATTCATAATGGTGGTCATGCGATTTTCTTAGCGGAAGCAGGGGACCATTTGGAGGAAAATGGTCATTATCCTTTCCGACAACTACCACCAGGTGAAAGCTGGCCGCGTGCTTCATCGATGAACTATATCAACACAGAATGGTTTAATGGTGTACCTCTTCACCCTGAAGTTGGCTGGGAAGGGTCTGAGTTGTTCCCTGATTATGTGATCCCTTTTTCTGATTATAAAAAAGAGGGAACGAAGCGAACGATAAACATGTTTGGAAGTCCTAGATTAGCAGAGGAATCTAATGTTTTAGCAGGGTATTTCCAAGGCTGGTTAGGACAAAACGGAGGTTCAATTGTCCACCATCGTGACGGAAAAGGTTCGGTACTTATCGTTACTTGGAAGTTACTAGATCAATATGGAAAACATCCAATTGCAACTCAATTATTAAACAAATTAATAATCAAGGTAAAGGGAGAGAGTATTTATGAAAATTAAAAGTATAGAGCTTTTTAAGGTACCACCACGGTGGTTATTTCTTAAAGTGATGACGGATGACGGTCTTGTTGGCTGGGGGGAACCTGTCGTTGAAGGTCGTGCAGATACTGTAAAAGCAGCGGTCGAAGAGTTGAGCAGCTATATCATTGGACAAGACCCAATGAGAATAGAGGACTTATGGCAGGTGATGTACCGTGCAGGTTTTTACAGAGGCGGCCCAATCCTGACAAGTGCAATTTCAGGGATCGAGCAAGCATTATGGGATATTAAAGGAAAATTTTATAACGCGCCTGTCTACGATCTAATGGGTGGAGCGAGTCGAGATAAAATTCGAGTCTACAACTGGATTGGCGGGGACCGTCCCAGTGATGTTCGAGAAGCAGCATTACAGCAAATAGCTGCAGGCTTTACAGCAGTTAAGATGAATGCATCAGAAGAATTACATTATATCGATTCATTTTCGAAGGTTGAAAAAGTCATAGAACGTATCGCGACTGTCCGTGAAGTTGGAGGAAGTGATTTTGGAATTGGCATCGATTTTCACGGACGTGTTCATAAATCAATGGCAAAAATTCTTGCAAAAGAACTTGACCAATATCGACCTATGTTTATAGAGGAACCAGTCCTGCCTGAAAATAATGAAGCATTAAAGGAAATTGCACGTTATACATCAGCACCAATTGCAACAGGTGAAAGAATGTATACACGCTGGGGTTTTAAAGAACTTTTACAACAAGGGGTTGTAGATATTATTCAACCAGACGTATCACATGCTGGTGGAATTTTAGAAACAAGAAAAATTGCAGCAATGGCTGAAGCCTATGATGTAGCATTGGCACCACATTGCCCATTAGGTCCGATTGCACTTGCTTCATGTCTACAAGTAGACGCGTGTTCACCAAATGCCTTTATCCAAGAACAAAGTTTAGGTATTCACTATAACCAAGGAAATGACATATTAGACTATATCTTGAACCCTCAAACGTTTGAATATCAGGATGGATTTGTTTCCCTTCCAAAAGGTCCTGGTTTAGGTGTTGATGTAAACGAAGAGAAGGTTCGAGAAGCCGCAAAGATAGGTCATGACTGGAAAAATCCAGTTTGGCGTAATGAAGACGGAACCGTTGCAGAGTGGTGATTTAAATATGAATATACCAATGCTTGATGTGGTTACCTTAGGGGAAACCATGGGTCTGTTTACTCCAAACAAACAAGGCTATTTACGTTATACTAACCAGTTCTCCCAATCATTTGCAGGATCCGAAACAAATGTGGCCATTGGAGTATCTCGTATGGGGTATAAAGCCGGATGGATTAGTAGAGTTGGAAAGGACGAGTTTGGGAAAGGGTTATTGATGTTTTTACGAGGAGAGGATATTGATCTTACCTTTGTGAAAGAAGATAATGTATCCCCAACTGGTTTAATGTTTAAAGAATATTTAAGAGAAAATCAAACGAGGGTTTTCTATTATAGAAGTAACTCAGCGGCTAGTCGTCTTTCTCCTAAGGACATCGATGTTTCATATATAAGACAAGCAAAATATTTATTTGTATCTGGCATTACCCCTGCCTTGAGTAAATCCTGTCATCAAGCAGTAATGGCTGCAATAAAAATAGCGAAAGAACATGGGGTCCAAGTTGTGTTTGATCCAAATCTGCGGAAGACGCTGTGGGAAGAAGATGTTGCCCGGCAAACCTTACTTGATATTGCAAAACAAGCAGATATCGTTCTTCCCGGGATTAGTGAAGGTGAATTTTTGTTTGGAACGAACGATGTAAAGGAAATAGGAGATAAACTACTTGAATTAGGGGCCAAAACAGTCGTAATCAAGCTAGGGAAAGCAGGGGCCTCTGTAATCACTGGAAACGGGGTTGAGCATGTTCCAGGCTATAAGGTTCAGCGGGTAGTAGATCCGATTGGAGCTGGGGATGCTTTTGCCGCAGGTTTCATAACAGGTCTACTAGATAAATTACCATTATATGAATCTGTTCAAAGGGCGAATGCATTTGGAGCACTTGCTACCCAGGTAAAAGGAGATATTGAAGGGCTTCCAGAACGTGAACAATTATCTCAATTTATGAATTCAACGTCAGATGATGTTGAACGGTAATAAAGGAGAGGAATCTATGATAATAGAACAATTTAAAGAACATAAGATTATCTCCATTGTAAGAGGAATAGCAGTGGAGGATGTAGAACAAATCTTTCAAACGTTATATGAAGAGGGAATCAGGTTAATTGAGGTCACACTTAACACCGAACATGCCTTGACGATTATTAATGAGATGAGCCGGAAATTTGAAGGTCGAATGTTTGTTGGAGCTGGAACCGTTCTTACACCTGAAATGGCAATCCAAGCGATTGAGGCTGGGGCTAAGTTTATTCTTACGCCTACCGTTAACATGGAAACAATACACACGGTCAAAACAGAGGGAGTCTTCTGTATTGCAGGTGCACTCACACCAACAGAAATTCTTACTGCCTATGAAAATGGTGCAGATCTAGTTAAGATATTCCCTGCTGGGACAATGGGAGTAAATTATTTAAAAGATCTTCAAGGCCCATTGCCACAAATTCCAACCGTACCAACTGGTGGTATCGATGTAACCAACGCATTGGAATTTCTTGAGGCTGGAGCAACAGCACTTGGTGTAGGGAGCTCGATCGTAAAAGGGAAAAAAGGCTATGATGAAAATGACTTTGCTGAATTAAGAGAGAAAGCAAGTAAGTTCTTTCAAGTCTGTCATAGTAAAAATAGGTAGATCTATATGTTTTTTCAAAAACCACAGTCATGTGCTGTGGTTTTTGCTTGCCAAATTTTTATCTTTTAGCATTTACGAATGACGATTAAAATGGGAAAATGATAATGAAGTAATTAATAAAAAGGAGTTGAAATGTTTCCTATCATTACCTCTGTTTTTCAAAAGCCTCCGCATTTGTATTTTTAATACATCTTCTTCAAACTCTAACAAACCACACTATTAATCCTTTCAAAATTCAACATAATCTTGTACCTCTTTTTATAGTATGTAAACTCTTCCAAATAGAGTTTAATTATATAATGCAACAATCTAATGGTCTATCTTGGATATATTTTTATCCTTTACAAAAAGACAAATGAAGTGGAAAATGAATGCTGGATGCTTTAAAAAGGAGCAATCATAATGAAATTAATTATCGCTGAAAAGCCAGATCAAGGATCAACATTGGCTTCTATTTTTAAACATAAAAAACAAAGTGGTTTTATAGAAATTTTTCCAAACGAGACTTTTCCAAATGGTGCGTACGTCACTTGGGCAATTGGGCATTTATGTCAGCTGGTGAACCCAGAAAAGTACGAGCCAGGATGGAAGAAATGGTCGCTGGAAAATTTGCCAATGATACCGAACCAATTCCAATACGAAGTAACGAAGGATAAAGTAAAACAATTTTCTGTTATTCAGAAGCTTGTGAATAACCCCGCGGTAACAGAAATAATACACGCGGGCGATGCGGGGCGTGAGGGTGAATTAATTATCCGTAACATTCTTCGGATCACAGGTTGTAAGAAGCCAATGAAACGTCTTTGGATTTCTTCTTTAACGCCGAACTCGATTCGCGAGGGGTTTAATAAATTATTAGACGAAGACTATACAAGGAATTTATATTATGAAGCGTACACTCGGGCATGTGCGGACTGGGTTGTTGGAATGAATGCCTCGCGGCTCTATAGCTTACTATTACAAAAACAAGGGTTTTCTGATGTATTTTCGGTAGGAAGGGTGCAGACTCCAACCTTAGCTCTTATTGTAAAAAGAGAAATAGAAATTGAAAATTTCAAATCCGAGCCCTTTTGGGAAGTAATTGCACATTTTAACATTGAGGGTAAGAAATACAGTGGTAAGTGGCAGAATGATGGAGAATCAAGAGTAAAAACAAAAGAAATGGCAGAGAAGGTTGCGGCGTTTTGCCGAGAAAAGTCAGCAGAAGTTTCAGATGTTATATCAGAAAGAAAAGAATTTTTACCACCGTTTCTTTATAATCTCTCTGCTCTTCAGGCTGAAGCAAATCGACGATATAAATTTCCACCAAAGAAGACACTAGATGTACTGCAAAAACTATATCAAAAAGGAAATGTCTCATATCCCCGCTCGGATTCGCGGCATGTAACGAAGGAAGAAGCAAATACATTTCCTGAAATTCTTTCTAAATTAAGTCATATTAATGGCTATGAAAAATTTTTCCCATTGCCAGTTGAATCAATTATTGATAATAAGCGGTATGTGAATGAAAAAAAGGTGACGGATCACTACGCCATTATTCCTACCGAACAAATTCCAAATGTTGATCGGCTAGATCCAGATGAAAAGAAACTGTATGACCTCATTGTCACGAGTTTAATAGCAGCACATTATCCGAAAGCGATTGCCGAATACACGACGGTAACAACATTAGTAGATGGACGAGCGGTTTTTCAATCAAAGGGAAAAGTTCAAATTGAAGAAGGCTGGCGAAAGGTAATCAACCAAAAGGAAAAAGAGGACGAGCCTGCTCTCCCTCAACTGTCAAAAGGTGAGCAAGGTCGTACGACGAAGGTAGATGTAAAAGAGAGCCAGACACAACCGCCAAAACGCTATACTGAAGGTCAGTTAATCACGTTAATGAAGACGGCCGGCAAGCATATCGAAGATAAAGAAATGGAAAAAATATTATCTAAGACGGAAGGTCTTGGTACCGAGGCCACAAGAGCCGGTATTATTACCATGCTGAAGGATAGAAAATATATCGATGTAACCAAGAACTTGGTTTATGCAACTTCAAAGGCTAGAATATTGATAGATGCTATTGGACAGGAAATTCTCGCTTCTCCAGAAATGACAGCCAAATGGGAGCAGAAACTAAAAGAAATATCAGAAGGCGCAGCTTCCCCTAAGAACTTTATGGAACAAACCAATAAAATGGTATCGCATCTAATTTCTTCAGGAGTGGGTCATTCTGCTAATTGGGCATTTTCAGAAGATGTTCGTGAAAATTTCACTCCTAGTAAGAAGATGACAAAGGGTAAAGGCAGTACGAAACTTGGCAACTGCAAAAAGTGTGATGGCTCAGTCGTTGATAAAGGAAGTTTTTACGGTTGTTCAAACTATCAAAAAAACCAATGTAATTTCACGATATCAAAAAAGATTCTCGGAAAAAACATTACCCAAAAGAATATTAAGCTTCTTTTATCTGAAGGCAAAACAGACTTAATTGAAGGTTTTACCAACAAAGATAAAACTTTTAATGCAAAGCTTTTTCTAGATGAGCAGGAGAAAAGGGTAAAGTTTTTATTTGAGGATCATCCAAAAGAACAAAACACAAATTAGTAACAAAGTGATAATTCAACTTGTCACTATTTTTGTTCTATAGTAAACTTTTAGGAGAGTAATTTTTTGGAGGTACGGGATGCCAACACCTAGTATGGAAGATTATATAGAACAAATTTATATGTTGATTGAAGAAAAAGGGTATGCCCGAGTTTCAGATATTGCGGAAGCCTTATCTGTTCATCCCTCCTCAGTAACAAAAATGGTACAAAAGTTAGACAAAGATGAGTATCTCGTTTATGAAAAGTATAGAGGATTTAGTTTAACTACAAAAGGAAATAAGATTGGTAAACGCCTCGTATTCAGACATGATTTATTAGAACAATTCCTAAAAATCATCGGCGTTAAAGATGAAAATATCTATAAAGATGTAGAAGGAATAGAACACCACTTAAGCTGGGATTCGATTGAAAGAATCGTTGACCTCGTTCAATTTTTCCAAGAAGATGAAACGAGAATAGAAGCATTAAAAGAAATTCAAAAACAAAACGAATCTTAAGTAATAGTAAAGCACCTGGTGGATTCCAGGTGCTTTTTAGAATAAATCAGGATAATGCTCAAAGGATTGTTCTAACTCTGGACTTAGGACTAGTTTACCATCATGATCCTCTGTTGCTTGAACGCCTTTGATACTGCCGTTTGTTGCTTCCATTAACGCTTTTTGATAGGAGATGATTCGACCTCCGGATGTCACAAAGCTAATAATCTCCCCAAAATGATTCCGATGCAATGCCACAACTGTTTCCACAACGTTTCCCCCCTTTTTTCGATATTCTTTCTATAATTTACGAAAAATAAACGAAGAGGGGATTAATAATTTTAAGACGAATTATACAAATAAGATATACAAAAGAAGCATCGGTAACCCCGATGCTTCTTTGTTTAATCCCAATTAAAAGGTGTTTCTTGATATACGTAATAGTTGAGCCAGTTTGAAAAGAACAAGTGGCCATGTGATCGCCAACGATTAATTGGCGGCTGTGTTGGATCGTTATTTGGAAAGTAATTTTCCGGAATATGAATTTTCAGCCCTCTAGTAATATCTCGATTGTATTCCTGTGCTAAGGAATCGGATTCGTATTCCAAATGTCCAGTAATCATCACATGCTTTCGGTCGCGAGAGGCGATAAGCAAAGCCCCAGCCTCTTCCGACGCAGCTAATAGTTTAAGTGCAGGATTCTCATGAATTTCCCCAATTGAAACATCCGTATAGCGAGAATGGGGAGCATAAAAATGATCATCAAATCCGCGTAAGAGGAAATCATTATGCTCGAAGATTTGATGCTCATAAATTCCTGAGCATTTACGAGTTAATTCAAATTTATCAATACCATAATGATAAAATAGTGCAGCCTGTGCTCCCCAACAAATATGTAGGGTCGAGGTGACATTGGTTTTTGTCCAATCCATAATTTCAGTGAGTTCTTCCCAATACTTAACTTGTTCAAACTCCATTAACTCAACAGGAGCACCAGTGATAATCATGCCATCGTATTTTTGATTTTTTACCTCTGAAAATGTTGTATAGAATTGTTCAAGATGCTGTTTGCTTGTGTTCGTAGATTCATAGGAATTGGTTTTTAAAAATTTGACATTTACTTGCAGCGGGCTGTTCCCCAAAAGCCGTAAGAGCTGCGTCTCTGCCTTTTCTTTTTCCGGCATTAAATTTAGAATAAGAAGTTTTAATGGCCGAATATCCTGTTGGATTGCCCGTTCGTCGTCCATAACAAAGATATTCTCCTGTTCAAGAATTTCTCTTGCTGGCAACAGCTTTGGAATGTTAATAGGCAAGGTGCACTCCCCCTTTTTTTCATATCTGGTTTAAGTATATAGTATTTTTTCAAAAATTCGGTCATTAACATTATAAACATTATCTTAATTTCAGAAAAGAATAATTTTTTTTGTAAGAAATAGTTCACGAAATAAATCAGCGATTTGATACAATATAAGAGGTTAACAATTCTATGTGAATGCGGGGGATCATTTTTGCAAATGAAAACATCAGTTAAGTCCGACATTGAAATTGCACAAGAATCAACCATGAAGCCAATTGTTGAGATTGCCAAAACAATTGGTCTAGCGGAGGATGATCTCGAACTTTTTGGGAAATACAAAGCGAAAATCTCGTATGAAGCACTAGCAAATATAGAAACAAATGAAAGCGGTAAAATCATCCTCGTTACTTCTATTAATCCTACGCCTGCTGGTGAAGGAAAATCAACGGTAACAGTTGGGCTGGGTGACGCCTTCAGGCAAATTGGAAAGAAAGCAATCATTGCAATAAGGGAGCCTTCCCTAGGTCCAACAATGGGAATTAAAGGTGGAGCAACCGGTGGCGGCTATTCACAGGTATTACCGATGGAAGACATTAATTTGCATTTTACAGGTGACTTGCATGCCATTACGACAGCCAATAATGCACTAGCTGCACTACTGGATAATCATATTCAACAAGGTAATGAGCTTAACATTGATCAGCGCCGCATTGTCTGGAAACGTGCCGTTGACTTAAATGATCGAGCGCTAAGAAAAGTTATTATCGGACTTGGCGGACCACTTCAAGGAGTTCCTCGTGAAGATGGCTTTGATATTACCGTTGCCTCAGAAATCATGGCCGTTTTATGTTTAGCTTCGGATTTGAAGGATTTAAAAATCCGGTTAGCACGGATGGTTGTTGCTTATAATGATAAAAAGGAACCAGTAACCGTTGGTGACCTTGAAGTACAAGGCGCGCTGACGCTATTGCTAAAGGATGCGGTGAAACCGAACCTGGTGCAAACCATTGAACATACTCCTGCACTCGTACATGGTGGTCCCTTCGCAAATATTGCTCATGGCTGCAACAGTGTGATTGCTACTCGTACGGCTGCAAAACTCGCCGATTTTGTGATCACAGAAGGCGGATTCGGTGCGGATTTAGGAGCGGAAAAGTTTTTACATATTAAAGCAAGAAGTGCTGGGATTAAGCCAGAAGCTGTTGTGATTGTTGCAACCATTCGAGCGTTAAAAATGCATGGCGGAGTTGCAAAATCGGATTTAGCAAGAGAAAATATCCCATCATTAACCCTGGGCTTTGCGAATTTACAAAAACATATCGAAACGATTAAAAGCTTTGGTTTACCTGTGGTGGTGGCGATTAATAAATTTATTACCGATACGGAACTAGAAGTTCAAACACTACTTGAATGGTGTAAACGGGAGGCTGTGCCTGTTGCCTTAACAGAGGTCTGGGAAAAAGGTGGAGCAGGTGGAGTTGAACTAGCAGAAACACTTTTAGCCGTTATCGAAAAGGAAGAAAATAAGTTCCATCCACTTTACGAATTATCTGATTCTCTTGAATCAAAGGTTCGGACTGTTGTCCAGAAGGTTTATGGCGGAAAAGATGTAGAGTTTTCTTCTAAGGCCAAAAAACAGCTGGAGGATTATGAAAGATTCGGCTGGTCTAATTTAGCGATTTGTATGGCGAAATCACAATACTCCTTGTCCGATGACCCAACGAAACTAGGGAGACCAACTAATTTTACGGTAAATGTTAGAGAGTTTAAACCATCGATTGGTGCTGGTTTTATCGTTGCATTAACTGGAGAAGTAATGACCATGCCAGGATTACCGAAGAAACCTGCAGCCCTAAATATGGACGTGGACGAAACAGGCAAGGCTCTAGGGTTGTTCTAACATAATTGAGGTGAATGGAATGTTTGATCCAACTGCTTTTGATAATATGAAAGTAGTTATCGAAGGGGCGTTATATGATTTAGATTTAGCTGGAGAAATAGCTATTATTGACCGGAACGACATCGTCAATATGGCGAAAATGTCCAGGAGTTTTGATGTTCACTTTCAATTATCTTCAACACAACAGGAGACTGTTACTGCTAAATTGGAAATTAAAGCAGATTTGATCAATCTCGCTGCTGAACTATTGCCAAATTCTCTTTTACAAAAACATTCTGGTTGCACTATAAAGTTACATTTCTTTCATCAAGGCATTACCGATGAAGTTCAATTAAAAAATATTCAAGAAATTCTCTTTGATATTTGGGGAGAGACAAGAGAGATTAGTCAATCGGTAACCCTGATTCCTTCAAAATCTCTGATTCAAAATTGTATTTCAATTGAATTTGACAGACTTATCAGTGAGGATCAAATGGATGATTTGGTTGAGATGATTCAATATATGATGAAAACCAATCAACACTTGCAATCATACCTTAGCGAAATGAATTAAATATCTTAAAGCCAGCTATCACATTTTAGCTGGTTTTTTCTTGTTATTATTATTTACAAGTAAGCGATTTCAAGGTACGATTATTTTAACTAGATAATAGGACCTCGTACTAAATATAAGGGGGAGAATACTTTGGTAAAAACGGCTTGGGTAACTGATAGTACGGCATATTTAGATGATCAATTAAAGAATCATCCTGATTTGTATATAATCCCATTAACTATTTTACTAGAGGGTGAAGAATTTGCGGATGGAGTAGATTTAAGTGCGGCACAGCTTTATGCGAGATTAAAGGAACTTAAATCTCCGCCAAAAACATCACAGCCTGCGGTTGGCGTTTTTCAAGAATTATACGAAAAACTTTCTAAAGATTATGATCAGGTGGTCGCAGTACTGATTTCTGGGAAATTAAGTGGCACTGTTTCTTCGAGCGAACAAGCAGCAAAACTTGTTGACATTCCAGTGACAACCTTTGATTCCAATATTCTGACCGCTCCGATGTCTGCTTTATTGAAAAAAGGTATGGAATTGGTTGAAGCAGGCCAAAGCATTGAATCTGTAATCGACCAACTAGAAACATTGAAGAGCACAAATGAAACCTATGTGTTAATTGGGAGCTTAGAACAGCTTCATCGCAGCGGCAGGATGTCTGGATTACAGTTTTTCTTGGGTAGCATGCTTAATGTAAAACCCATCATTTCCATTGAAGAAGGCGCCCTTAATACAAAGGAAAAGGTAAGAAGCGATAAAAAGGCAAAGGAAAAGATTCTTGATTACCTTAAATCCTCTTACGAAAAGAATAAATTTAAAGAGGTTTATATTCTTTATGGCCTGCATCGGGAGAATGCAAATGAATGGAAAGAAGAAATAGAAAAAATATATCCTGAGCTAAACGTGATTTGTTGTCCACTTGGTGCTGTTATTGGTGTCCACGCAGGTGAAAACACACTTGGCATCAGCTGGCATAATGGTTTGAAATAACTTTATCCCCAAATGAGCATACTAAAACGGCAGTTCATTTTAGTGTGAGGGGGTAATGGTCATTACTAAGCAAGGAAGACAAAATTCAAATATGACGCGTGAGCAAATTGAAAAACAAGATCAGAAAAATGATGTTGAACTTGGCAACGATTTTACAATTGGTAACACAAAATCGCAAAGCCAGAAAAAAAGCGGTCGTCAAGCAAACAAAAAATAACTCCGAAATCTTTCGGGGTTATTTTTTGTTTGTTTTTCATGATAAAATAGCAAGGGTGAAGGAAGGTGTTTCTAAATGAACGAACAAATTATCGACCAGACGGCTCTATATGTCCGTAATGAATTAGGTGAAGACGCAACTGGACATGATTGGTATCATGTTGACCGAGTTAGACGGACTGCCTTACATATATGTAAACAAGAACAAGTTGGCGACCCATTTATTATTGAAATGGCCGCACTCTTACATGATATTCCTGATGAAAAGCTAAATGACACTGCGGAAGCAGGGAGAAACAAGCTCGATTTATTTTTTGATAGTATTGAGCTAACAAAAGACGAAAAAAACGCAATTGTTCAAATTATTGATTCGATTTCCTATAAAGGTGGAAGAAAATCGGAACTAAAGACCATTGAGGCGAAAATCGTCCAGGATGCAGATCGATTGGATGCAATTGGGGCAATAGGCATTGCTAGAACGTTTGCTTATGGTGGAAAAAAGGGACAACCCATCTATAATCCAAAAATAAATGTGCGAGAAGAAATGAGTCTAGAAGAATACCGCAAAGGGAAATCATCAAGTATTCACCATTTCTATGAAAAATTGCTAAAGTTGAAGGACCTATTGAATACAGAAACAGCGAAGGAAATGGCAGAAAAACGCCATCAAATGATGGTGTTGTTTTTAGAACAATTTTATCTAGAATGGGATGGTCAAGACCGATGAAAATGCTCACAGTAGAAAATGTTACGAAAACGTATGGAGAAAAGCAGTTATTTAACAATATTTCCATAACGATCGGTGAAAAAGAGCGAGTCGGCTTAATTGGAATTAATGGGACAGGAAAATCCTCATTACTAAAAATTATTGCTGGCTTGGATCAACCGGATGATGGGAAAATAATCACGGGTAAGGATTACAGTATTGCGTTTTTAGATCAGCAGCCAGATTTAGATCCAGCAAAAAGTGTTCTTGAACAGGTTTTTCATGGTGATGCACCCATTCTTAGGTTAATGCGTGAATATGAAAAGACACTCTTGATGCTGAATTCTGCACCAAATGATACGAAGATTCAAGAGGACCTATTTAAATTACAAAAGCAAATGGATGCCCTAAATGCTTGGGATGCTAGTACTAATGCCAAATCCATATTAATGAAACTCGGAATTGAGGATTTCACAAAGAAAATTGCTGAGTTATCAGGCGGTCAAAAGAAACGTGTAGCCTTAGCTCAGGTGCTAATTGCTGAGCCTGATTTACTCATCCTCGACGAACCTACCAACCACTTAGACTTTGACTCTGTAAAGTGGCTGGAGGATTACTTAAGCAGATATAATGGCTCGATTTTGCTTGTCACACATGATCGTTACTTTTTAGACCGGGTAGCAAACAGAATGTTTGAACTAGATGGCGGCAATCTTTATAGCTACAAAGGAAATTATGCTGCATTTTTAGAAGCCAAAGCTATTCGTGAAGAAAATGAGGCTGCAACCTTTGAAAAAAGGCAGAATTTATTTAGACGAGAGCTTGAGTGGATGAGACGCGGTGCAAAGGCACGTACAACGAAGCAAAAAGCACGGATTCAGCGTTTTGATGACTTGGAAGATAAGCTTTCAGGCGGGAAACCGACGGGAGAAAAAGTAGATATCTCACTTAATGGAAGCAGACTTGGGAAACAGGTATTTGAACTCAAAGATGCGTCTAAGCGTTATGGCTCAAAAACAATCCTAAATCACTTTGATTTACTTGTAAAACCAGGTGATCGCCTTGGGATTATTGGTAGAAACGGTACAGGAAAGTCAACACTGTTAAATGTCCTGGCTAAAAAGCTGCCCCTGGATGAAGGAGAATTCATCATGGGGCAGACGGTGAAAATTGCTTACTATACACAGGAAAACGAAGACATGGATGAAAACAAGCGGATGATTGAATATATAAAAGAAACCGCAGAGGTGGTTGAAACGTCAGATGGGAAAACGCTATCTGCGGCACTCATGCTCGAACGCTTCCTATTCCCGCCATTTTCACATGGGACGCCAATCCGAAAGTTGTCTGGCGGAGAAAAGCGTCGCTTATACTTGCTAAAACTATTGATGACAGCACCTAATGTTCTACTGCTTGATGAGCCGACAAATGACCTTGATACCCAAACATTGACGGTTTTAGAAGATTACCTAGAAGAATTTCCAGGCGTTGTAATTACTGTATCGCATGATCGCTATTTCCTTGATAAAGTGGTCGACCAACTTCTTGTCTTGCGCGGTGAAGGTCAAATCGATTCTTTTTATGGAAATTACAGTGAATACTTAGAAAAAGAATCAGTTGTAGAAGCGAAAAAATCGGTTACTTCTACCGCTGCACCTACAAAAGCTCCTGAAAAGGAAAAAAAGAAAAGAATGACTTTTAAGGAGAAAAAAGAGTGGGAGGAGATTGACGAAGTAATCGCCAAAACTGAATCCCGTCTTGAAGAAATCGCCGAAGAAATAGGAAACACCGGCAGTGACTTCACAAAAGCACAGGAATTGATGAAATTAGAAACAGAATTAAACGAAAAGCTCGAGTATTTAATTGAAAGATGGGAATATTTAGCTGAATTAGCAGAAAGTGAGTAAAAAGTGCGTCGATGACGTACTTTTTTTAGTTTTTTGTCTGAGAGAAATTATATCAGCGTTAATTGAGATATATCCGCGATAAGTGAATTACATCGGCGTTAATTCGGATATATCGGCGATAAACAAAATATATCAGCGATACCCATTCGCCACTTAAGGCCAATTTCTAGAATGAAATATGACCAATATGTTAAACTTGTAAAAGAGAAACTACAGAATTAGGTGAAATTCATGAAAATCAAGGCAATTGAACCAACTCCAAGCCCGAATACGATGAAAATTATTCTAGATCAAGAACTGCCAATGGGAAAGAGCCATAATTATAAAAAAGAAACAGCCGCCGAAGCACCCTCAATTATTCAAAATATTCTTCAGATTGAAGGAATCAAGGGTGTTTATCATGTAGCTGATTTCCTTGCCATTGAAAGGAATGCGAAGTTTGACTGGAAGGAATTATTACCTCAAGTCCGCCAGGCGTTTGGCGAAACAGCAGAACTAGCAGTTGAGTCCCAAAACAAACTAAGCGAACACTTTGGTGAAATCAAGGTGGAGGTCCAAATGTTTAAGGATATCCCTCTTCAGGTAAAACTGACAAATGGAAATACAGAGAAAAGGTTTGGTATGCCTGAATACTTTTTAAAAGCAAGAGAACGGGCGCAGCTGCCAGATGAAAATTATATTCTGCTTCGTAGATGGGATCAACAAGGCGTGCGTTACGGTGAATTTGACCAGGTTGGGCAAGAAGTAGTGGAAGAATTAATTGCAGCATATCCAACAGAGCGGATTGAGGATCTCGTGGCCAAGGCTTTGACAATGGAATCTGCAACAAAACTAAAATCAATAAGAGAACGTAAAAAGGTTACTCTTGAAGCATTAGAAAATCCCGATTGGCAGATTCGTTATCAGCTTCTTGAACAAATGGATGATCCAGAATTAGAGGATTTACCTGTTTTAGAAAAGGCGCTGTCAGATGAAAGGCCATCAATTCGCCGACTAGCAACCGTCTATTTAGGGATGATCAAAGATAAAGCTGTATTGCCTTATTTATATACGGCTTTAAAGGATAAAACAGTTACTGTTCGCAGGACGGCTGGAGATTGCTTGTCTGATCTCGGTTTCCCTGAAGCAAGTGAAGAGATGAGTAAGGCTCTCCAAGACAAAAGCAAATTAGTTCGCTGGCGTGCTGCTATGTTTTTGTATGAAGTAGGGGATGAAGCGTCATTGCCTGCCTTAAAGGCAGCCGAACATGACCCTGAATTTGAGGTAAGCATGCAAATCAAAATGGCAATTGAGAGAATTGAAGGTGGCGAGGCAGCGAAAGGTTCTGTTTGGAAACAAATGACAGAAGCAAGGAAATCTGAAAATTAATTGCACCGACCAAATTAGATATAGTACACTGCAAATATAGAAGGTGAGGTTTTAATAATGTCAATGGCATATGAAGAATACATGAGACAAATGGTTTTACCGATGCGTGAGGAGTTAACACGAACAGGATTTCAAGAACTTACAACAGCAGAAGAAGTTGAAAATTATATGGAAAATGCCAGTGGAACAACACTTGTAGTGGTGAATTCAGTCTGTGGTTGTGCAGCTGGACTGGCAAGACCTGCTGCAACGCAAGCAGTATTGACAAGTGATAAAAAACCAGAACATCTTGTGACGGTGTTTGCTGGACAAGATAAAGAAGCAACTGCAAAAATGCGCGAGTATTTCGAGGGAATTGAGCCTTCCTCTCCATCTATGGCATTGTTGAAAGGAAATAAAGTAGTACATTTCATTCCTCGTCATGATATTGAGGGTATGCCAATGGAATCGATAATGGATAATTTAAAGGCTGCATTTAAGGCCAATTGCTAACCTAGGATGTCATTACGACGTCCTTTTTTTTGGAGGTTTTTATAGCATATGTTTGTTACGACAGCTGGACGAACAAATCAACATATGGTTGAAAAGGCAATAGAAATTGCTGAATTATTACAAGTTCCTTACATAAAGCGGCAAAAGAAGTCCATTTTAACCTTACAAAAAGAAACGAACAGTGAATGTATTGTGGTTGGAAAGGAAAGACTTGAATTATTTCACAAGGAAGCACTTCAGCCCTTCTTTTTTCATCCGA
Organism: Neobacillus sp. CF12; assembly: GCF_030348765.1. Taxonomy (GTDB): domain Bacteria; phylum Bacillota; class Bacilli; order Bacillales; family Cytobacillaceae; genus Neobacillus. The sequence goes on from NZ_JAUCEU010000007.1 coordinate 5,745,074, forward strand.
ATTCTGCCATGTTCCGAATCAAACGACTGGAAAGGGGAGAACACGATCCTTTTGCCCAAGCTGCACAATTAAAAAAGGGAATGACTTTTCTCGATTGTACGCTGGGTCTTGCTTCTGATTCAATCGTCGCCAGTTATTTAGTTGGCAACGAAGGGGTGGTGACAGGCACCGAGGGTCAGAATTATTTGGCTTTCATTGTTAGGGAAGGGCTGAAAACCTGGGATAGTGAGCTCCAGCTCATGAATGAGGCGATGGCAAGAATTAAAGTAGTAAATTGTCTGGCTATAGACTATATAAAAACAGTGTCAGATCACTCGATTGATTGTGTCTATTTTGATCCGATGTTTGATGAGTCCATTCTTGAATCGGATGGGATTAAGGCTTTAGGCCATTTCGCTCTTTATGAAGAATTTAACAAAGAACTTATTGACGAAGCGTTACGAGTTTCAAAATATAGAGTCTTGTTAAAGGATCACTATAAAAGTAAACGTTTTGAACAATATGGCTTTAACGTATTTCGTAGAAAAACAGCTAAATTTCACTTTGGTGTTCTTGAAAAATAAGAATTTCTCTCAAACTGTAAGAAATGATTTTTCCATTTTGCCGACAAAAGAAGTATAATAATTGGTAAGAGTCAAAAAATAGCGGAAAAATTAGTTAAATTCTTCCAGGTGCAAAGGGGATTAAAGATGAATAAGTGGATTCGTAAATCGGTAGTCGTACTAGTATCAATTTTAACCTTTGGTCTAATTACACCAACTCAATTAATAAATAATATAAATGCTGAGAAACCTAATGAGAGTGATACAGTTGAGTCAGCACCATCGGGACAAACGAGTTACTTCGAAGAGTCTCAGGTAGATAAAGAAAAGATTCTTGAGGAGTTACTTAAACAAGCTGAGCAGCAGTCCTATCGTAAATTTGGTACTAGAATTAAGCCTGTCATTGAAAATGAGTTTAAGGAAATTATCATGCCAAATATTGAAAAAGCATTACAGGAAACAGCCGCACAATTTCCAACAGAAGATTTGCTAAACTTAGCTATTACAGAGTCTCCAGGCAAGGGACAATCTGAGAAGATTTTTAACATCAAAAACAGTGATACAAATAAGGATGTTCTTCGTTTTCATGTTCGAAGGGATAATCCGCCGCAAGCTGGATACTGGTTTAACTTTCATTATCATACATATCATGACGGTTTTCAAAGTCACCATGAACTAGGATCTATCTATTGGGATAAAAACACACCGCCAAAATGGATGAGTTAATGATTTGCTTAATGCTAGAAAAAAGTTTTATTATAATTAATGAAACCTTTCCTAGAGAATCTCGTATATAGACTATTACCTAAAATGGAGGAATGAAAAAATGGCAATTAGTTTATCAAAAGGACAAAAAGTAGACTTAACCAAAACAAATCCTGGGTTAACCAATGTAGTAGTTGGTTTAGGCTGGGATACCAATAAATATGATGGCGGTAATGATTTCGATCTAGATTCATCCGTTTTCTTATTAGGTGAAAATGGTAAGGTTACAAACGAAACAGACTTTGTGTTCTACAATAATCCTAAAGGTGCTAACGGTGCAGTTGTACATAATGGAGATAACAGAACAGGTGAAGGCGATGGGGATGATGAGCAAGTTAATATCAATTTAACTTCAATCCCAGCTAACATTCAACGTGTTACATTCACGATTACAATTCATGATGCAGCCGCTAGAAACCAAAACTTTGGTCAAGTATCCAATGCATATGCTCGTATTTTCAATGAAGCAAATGGCGAGGAATTAATCCGTTATGATTTAGGAGAAGATTTCTCTATCGAAACTGCTGTTGTAGTTGGTGAATTATACCGTCATAACGGCGAATGGAAGTTTAGTGCAATTGGCAGCGGCTACCAAGGCGGCCTTGCAGCACTTGCTACAGACTTTGGATTATCAGTAGGATAACAACTAGAATAAAGGCCCAGCAAATGCTGGGTCTTTGAAAAAACATACAACATCCGGGAGGAATTTTTTTTATGTCTGTTTTGCAAGGAATTTTAGATACGTATGCACAGTTTTTTAACTGGGAAATGTGGGGACAGGTTTTAACAGACCCAGTTGCGTGGGGCTTGATTGGGACACTCGTAATCCTAGAAGGATTACTTTCCGCTGATAATGCACTTGTTTTAGCCGTAATGGTGAAACACTTACCACCTGAACAACGTAAGAAAGCACTATTTTATGGTTTATTAGGAGCTTATGTTTTCCGTTTTATCGCCATTGGGGTCGGAGTATTCCTAATTAAACTTTGGTGGGTAAAGATTATAGGTGCTGGGTATCTAGCATGGTTATCTATTAAGTATTTCATGGATAAGCGTAAGGCAGCGCAGAGTGACGAGGAAGAAGCGCACGGTATGAACCAAAAGGGACTCCTTATCCGTCTATTTGGAACATTCTGGGGAACTGTTGTTGCCGTTGAAATAATGGATATTGCCTTTTCTGTTGATAGTGTGCTGGCTGCCTTTGGTGTCAGTGAAGAGATTTGGGTGTTGTTAGTCGGTGGTATGCTTGGGGTATTAATGATGCGTGGTATTGCCGGAGTTTTCTTGAAATTAATTGACCGTATACCTGAACTTGAAACATCTGCTTATGTTTTAATACTATTAATTGCAGCAAAAATGCTTATAGCTGTTTTCGGTATTCACTTGCCACATTCGGTCTTCTTTATTATTATTTTACTTACATTCGGAGCTACTTTTGTTGTTCATTACATGAACAAAAAGAAAGAAGTGGGCAAAGAATCATAATTTATGACGTACGACATAAAATGGGGAACAGACGAAAGTCAGTCCCCATTCTTTTTTATATTAAAGGAGTAAATTTAGAATGAAATATTTTACATATTTTTATGAAGATGAACTAGAAACATTATTCTTTCAAAAGCCGAAAGATTTTAACAAATACAGTGATCGAGAGCTTTTATCTTATGGTTTAGGTGCAACACTCTATATGCCGGCAACACGTCCAAATATTCATCAAGATCTCCTTTCAAAAAAGCATGAAGGATTAACTTCACTGGTTATCGACCTCGAAGATGCAGTGGGTGATGTCGAAGTTGAAAAAGCGGAAGAACTGCTAGTTGGGGAATTGTTGAAACTACATGATGAAATCAACAAAAAGTATTTAACGTTTGATGATTTACCGTTAATGTTTATCCGAATTCGGAATATAGAGCAGTTTAAGGGAATCAAGGAACAATTAGGGAATGCCATTGAGATGTTAACGGGAGTAGTGCTGCCGAAGTTTAGTGCGGAATCTGGTGAGGCTTTATTATCTGAGGTTGTGAATATTCACACAGAAAACAGACCTTTCTATGCTATGCCTATTCTTGAAAGTGATAAAATTATCCAAAAAGAAACTAGAATGGGCGAATTAATGGCGATTAAACATCTCCTTGACCGCTATAAAAACAATATTTTGAATGTTCGCATAGGGGCAACTGATTTTTGCGGCTTATATGGAATCCGTAGAAGTGTAGATACCAGTGTCTATGAGATTGCTGTTTTACGAGATTGTATGGCTGATATTATTAATGTTTTTCAACGGTCTGAAAGTCCATATGTCATTTCAGGACCAGTGTGGGAGTATTTCTCATCAAAACCAAGAATGTTGAAGCCCCAGTTAAGACAAACTCCTTTTCGCGAACGTTATGGCGATGAAGGATTGAAATGGCGTGCCGAATTAATTGACCAAAATATGGATGGTCTTATTAAAGAGGTATTAATGGATATTGCAAACGGTTTAACGGGAAAGACGATCATCCATCCGACGCATATTAAAGCAGTTCAGGCCTTGAATGTTGTTACATACGAGGAATATATCGATGCTTGTTCAATCGTAGAAGCAGAAAAAGGAGAAAATGGCGTCAAGAAAAGTAATTTTTCCAATAAGATGAATGAAATTAAGCCACATTTATTTTGGGCAAAAAAGGTATTAATAAAATCTCAGCTTTACGGGGTGCTGCATGAAGGATACACAAATATCGACCTTATCAAAAAAGACGTTTATGCATACAATTCTTGATGCCATTAACGTGGACATTGAAGTAACTGCTAACCCATATCAGTTACTGCTTGAAGATCTGTTTACAATGGCTGCAAGAATCAATAAAAAACGTTCGTTTTTATTTGTTAGTAAAGTTCTTGGGAAGCATTTGCCGATTCATCCACAAAAAGGACTTTTAGCAGCCGCATTACTTGCTACTAGATACGCAGAAAGTATAAAAGGCTTGAATGTTCAAGCAAAAGAAAAACTAGTCCGAACTTTTGGTCAAAAAGAGCCAAAATTCCAGAGCGGTGCGTTTATCTCAAATTCAGTTAATCCGGTTGTTATTGGATTTGCTGAAACGGCAACGGCGCTCGGACACGCTTTTTTTGATTGCTTCGAAAAGGGCGAGTATTTTCACACAACGAGGGAAGAGATTACTAGTCTGACACCATGTATTACCTTTGAAGAAGAGCATTCTCATGCTACCTCGCATCGCTGCTATATTCCGATTGACATGATTAATAATGATCGTGAAATCATTTTAGTAGATGATGAAATGACTACTGGAAAAACAGCAATTAATATTATTGAATCTATCCATGCCAGGTTTCCTAGGGATGAATATAGTGTTGTTTCTATTTTGGATTGGCGCTCAGAAGAGAACAAACAACGGTTTACAGAGGTAGAAAGAACACTTGGGATAACCATAAACATCGTAAGTTTAATAAGTGGCAAGGTTCAAGTTGAAGAGAGTGGTAAACTTATAGAACAAACTCAACAACATGATACATACCAAGATACTGCATCATCCATTAAAGTCGTATCATTATCTGATTTTTTTGAAGGTGTATGTCCTGCAGCAAGTAACAAAACACCTCTTATCAGAGAAACTGGCCGCTTTGGCATTGAGAGCAGCAAGAATAAAGAGCTTCATAAAAAAATTAGTTCTGCATCTGCTGTGCTAAGAGAACACAGGACTGGGGTTAATACGCTTTGTTTAGGCACCGGAGAATTCATGTATATCCCCATGAAGTTAGCGGCAGAAATGGGTGGAAATGTCTTCTATCAATCAACCACTAGAAGTCCAATATATATCCAGAATATCAAAGGTTATGGTGCCAGATTTGGGAACAGTTTTCCTAATCCAGAGGATCTGGACGTAGTTCATTTTGTTTACAATATTCCTCCAGGGGAATATGATGAACTGTTTGTATTTTTCGAGAGAGAAGTATCTGCTGAAAATCTTCAGTTGCTGCTAAAACAAATTGAAAACTCACAGATTAAGTCGATTAAAATCGTCTTTTTCTCGCATTAATTGGGGGTGAAAGAATGTCAACCATAACCAATCAGCCTGCTAAAATAGGAAGCTATCCAGAGGATGATGTTCTATTTCTATTAAAGGATTTAAGTCATATTGAACTCGAGGATTCCACTGTAAATCGGGAAATAAGAGTTCAATCTGGTCAGCATTACAGTGAGTCACTGCCCATCGAATACCAGCCTCCAAAGGAATATGTAGATTTGTTTTGGAGTACCAGCAGTGAATATAAAAAGAAGGTAGCCCTATGCGTTGGAATTGTGGCAGAGCAGATTTATAAGCGTAAAGGGAATCAAACAATCCTTGTATCACTTGCTAGGGCAGGAACACCCGTTGGAATTCTCATAAAACGATATCTTACTTTGCGTTACAACCTATCTATCCCACATTATAGTGTTTCTATTATCCGTGATAGAGGAATAGATGAGAATGCTCTTCACTATATCCTTTCTAAACATCCCGAAGGCAATCTTCAGTTCGTAGATGGCTGGACAGGAAAAGGGGCCATTTCGATAGAATTAACAAAAGCATGCAGGGAGTTTGAAGAGAAATATCAAACCATGCTTGATGATAATTTAGCTGTCATTGCCGACCCAGGTTATTGTACAACGCTTTTTGGTACGAGGGAAGACTTCCTGATTCCAAGTGCTTGTTTAAACTCGACTGTCTCTGGCCTTGTAAGCCGGACTGTATTAAACACGCAGTATATCGGTAAAAACGATTTTCATGGTGCTAAATATTATCGGGAACTTACTTCGAGCGATGTTTCCAATGAATATATCGAATTGATTACAGCGGAATTTCCAGCCATCATGGAGGAAGCTAAAGTAATTGCTTCACAAAGAGTATCCGAAGAAATACAAACGGAGTTCTTGGGAATGCAGGATGTAAAAAACATCCAAGCAAAGTTTGAAATTGAAAGTACCAATTATATTAAGCCAGGAGTTGGCGAAACCACACGTGTACTTCTTCGAAGAGTCCCATGGAAAATCCTAATGCGTGATCCATCCAGCCCATTTGTGAAACATATTCTTATGCTAGCCGAAGAAAAAGGTGTTGAAGTGATGCCATATCCGGAAATGAATTATTTGTGCATGGGCTTAATTAAATCGGTTAAGGGGTCAGGAAAATGATAATTGCATCCGATCTTGATCGAACCCTCATGTATTCTAATCGGGCAATCGCAGAATTCGGTCACCCTGAAAATATAATGTTAAAACCAGTTGAAATGAATAAAGGTAACTGGACTGGTTATATGACCGAAACGGGATTTTCAATGTTAAAAGAAGTGAACCAGCATAGTTTATTTATACCCGTTACAACTAGAACGACTGAACAATTTAAGAGATTCGTGATTTTTGAAAAAGAAATCCCTTTGTCCTATGCGATTACGGCAAATGGCGCTCATATTTTGTATAATGGGGAACCTTTACAAGACTGGTCTGAATATTTAGTTGTTCAATTAAACAATGAATGTGCACCTGAGAAAGAGATACTCACTGGATTAAAAAAGGCTGGGATTACATTAGATGGGGAAAGAAAGCGGGCTGAAAACTTATTTTTCTATTATATATTAAATTGTCTGCCGTCCCCATCTGAACTAACTGAAATTCGTGAACTTACAGCCAGATACGGATGGAAACTGAGTCTTCAAGGGAGAAAACTCTACTTTATTCCAACGGAAATTAGTAAAGGGAAGGCACTAGAATTTATATGTAACCGAGAAGGATTGGAAGCAATGGCGGGCGCAGGTGATTCTGTTCTAGATTGGGATTTTCTAAAGAACTGCCGCTATCGATTCGTCCCAAGCCATGGAGAACTGCTTAAAGTGAAGGGACCAGCTGATATCACGCTGACAAACCAGCTCGGCGTTGCCGCTGGAGAAGAAATACTCCAGCACTTTCTTAAAGCATTAAAACTCAATATCTAACTTTTCTTAATGTAAGGATAAAAAAAGTAAAAATAGATGCAGTTAAAAAAAGCGAATGAACCGCAAAAAAATAATATTGACATACTGACCGTGGCAAGAACGGGAGAAAGTAACAGTGTGAAAAGCAAGCACAACCAGAATAAATCTATCATAACGAAGGTTTTTGAGACCATTAATTCCATAATGATACTTAATTCCTCGCTAACATCTTCAATTCTTGGCCGCTTGTATAAAAACCTCATGAAGTCACCTACTTATATGTGGTATTCCAATAATATGTAAGGACAGGGAAAAAGGTGAAAAATGAGGAAATTACCTTCAAAATGAAACATTTTACGATTAGTTTCGTATAAACAATGAACCAATTATTTAACTGTGATATGATGGTAAAGAATACCCTTACATAATTTTACTTAAATGTACAAAAAATCTTTCGCTTTTTTGAGGGAAGGGATTATGAATGAATTTACCATACAACCAAATGAATGTCCGACCTGTATCCCTTTCATATGAAAATTGGCTTGATTTGCTGAAAATGCCCCTGTCAGAACGGCCAGAATTTTCTATAGATAAGGGAACTATTCAGATTGGGCAAGTACTGGGGAAATTCCTAGGAATTCCGATTGACAGTGATGAGTACTATAATCAGCTTTTTGATTATGTCTCAGGACCTGAACCTTGTTTACTTTTATTAAGTGATGAGTCACTAAATAAAAATATTGATAATCAGCACTTTCAATCGATTCAAAAGGTATTAAATATCAGTCAAGAACAAAAGCTTTCAATCAATCGCTTCACCGCTTTTCTTGATGGTGAGCAACTCCTGTATAAATCTAAAATCCCAGCCATACATCGAAAAATAAGGGAAGCTATGATTTCTACACTCGAACTTTTTACCCAGCGTGAAAAGGACGGACTAAAAAATCATGAATTAAGAAGGGTTCTAGTCGACGTAATTAAATGGTCGATAAACCATTTAAATCCTTTATTGGAGAGCATAGACTTGCAAAAGGAAATGCCAAAATTCTTATGGTATGGCGATATGAAAAGAAGCCAGCCTTATTTTTTATACTATTTAATGAAGCTTGGCTGTGATTTAGTTATTTTTCATCCTGAGGGTACGGATGTCTTGGCAGGATTTCTCGATGAGGAAATCTTTACTCACCAATTTCCCAACAAACTGCAGGCTGAACCCTTTCCAAAAGAAAGAAGAAATCGCCAAACCACTGTCGCCTATCGGGCGTCAAGGGAAATTGAAAGTATTCTCAATCAGGAAGGGTCTGGTTTGTATAAACCATGGCAGTTACGGGAGTATACGCCGTCTTCGATTACTTTAAAAACAACCTATGATGAATTGTTTATTCTTGGAAAAGAAATAGCGATGGTCCGACCAGGCTTTGAGGTGGAGAAGAGTCAGGTGAAAATTCCTTCCCTGTTTGCGAAAATTCAAGGGGTTAGTAAAAATCGAAAAGAGTATTGGGATCGAATTCAAAACCTTGCTGAATTTGAACATAGCATGTTGATTCGCCAACTGCCGTTTACATGGTCAAGCTCTAACGATTTTCGCTTTCATTATCGAAATGCACTTGCGAAAGACGGATTATTGAATCCTGAAGTGATGATGCAGTCTCATTACTGGCCGTATTCTTTTTTACCAACTGGATTACAAAAGGGAATAGCAAATGCGATTCGACGAATTTGTGAAAAGCCGGGTTTAAAGTCGTTACCAGGGGAAAGCATGGAAGAGGTAAGCATTTATTTGTTTAGTCAGGCGATGTTTACTCCAAAAGAAATCATCCAGTTAATGGAGAAATTTGATTACTCTCAGCATGTGCCGAAGTTAATCATTTATAACAATGAGTGCCGCGGTATACTATCACGATCAGATGCAGCCCTTATACTTCTTTTAAACCAATTTGGTATTGATATTATCGTATATAATCCACCTGGACATAACGATATTGAAAATTTCCTTCATGATAGTTTATTTGATACTCACTGGCTTGAGGATGTAGTGTTTGAATTAGAATACAAAGAACCTTTTAAGTTGAAAAATAAGTTTTTTAAAGGAATTTTAAAAAATTTAAGGGGAGATTAAAGATGAATCTACCACAAAATCAATCTGCTAACTTAATGACCACATCTACAGATGATACACTGAGCGAAGCTAAGATTTCAGACATTAAACTTGCCCTTCGAAAGGAAACAGAGGTTCAGAATTTGGCCAGGTCTATTGATGAAAGAGACCAGATTAAGATTTTGGAATTTGGTAAAGAACCAGCCGTTCAAATATCTCGTTTTTCTGACCAAATCTTAGGCAATATGCGTACCACAAAAGTGGAAGATTCTGGTGAGCTTTTGAAACAGTTGACCAAAATCATGGATAAGTTCGATCCAAAGGACTTTCAAAAAACATCAACTGGATTTTTTGGAAAGCTCTTTAAAAAGGGCGAAAAGATGATTGAAAAAGTCTTTGGTAAGTACCAAACAATGGGCTCTGAGATTGATAAGGTATACGTGGAAATTTCCAAGTATCAGCATGAAATGGTGGATTCCACGAAAATGCTCGAGCAAATGTATGAGCAAAATTACCAATACTATATGACGCTAGAAAAATATGTAGTTGCGGGTGAAATGAAGGTAGATGAACTTAAAAACAATCAATTACCACAGCTGGAGGCTCGTGTTGCCGCAGGTGATCAGATTGCTTCCATGCAATTGGATACATTGAAAAATTCGATTGAAGCCTTAGAGCAGCGCATTTACGACCTAGAAATGGCGAAAATGGTCTCCCTGCAGACAGCACCACAAATTCGCTTGCTGCAACGAGGAAATACGAAGTTGATTGGAAAAATTAATTCCGCCTTCGTTACCACGATTCCAATTTTTAAGAATGGTCTCATTCAGGCCGTTGCGGCTAAAAGGCAGAAGCTTGTAGCAGATTCAATGAGTGAACTTGACCGCCGCACCAATGAAATGCTTTTGAAGAATGCTCAAAATATTTCTAAACAAAGCACAGACATTGCAAGACTCGCCGGTGGTCCAAGCATTAAAATCGAAACGATTGAGGAATCTTGGAACATTATTATTAAAGGTATGCAAGAAACACGAGCCATTGAAGAGGAAAACAAGCGCCTGCGTGTGGAAGGTACAAAGCGTTTAGAACAGCTGCAGGATAACTTTAAAAAGTTGAAACAACAATACTAATTGTTAATTAAGTGCTGTGTTAAAGCTAATTGTGATGATTGGAACGGAGGGCACGAGACTCCTCGAAAATGCTATCGCATTTTCTTCGTGCGTGGGCGATTCAAGGAAGGAAATCAATGTCCTGCGGGAGGACGGGACAGGGGAGACCCCACAGGCGCTAAGCGCCGAGGAGGCTCCCCGAACCGCCCGCGGAAAGCGAAGTGCCCGGAGTGGAAATCAACAGACTTATTTGACACAGCAAATATAAAAATATTCTTATGAGGTGAATGATATGGCGATTAGCTTACAAAAAGGTCAAAGAGTAGATTTAACAAAAGGAAATCCAGGATTATCTAGAATTATGGTAGGCTTAGGCTGGGACCCAGTTCAAAGCGGTAAAAGCGGCGGCGGCGGTCTTTTCGGCGGATTGTTCGGCGGCGGAGGAGCAGGCGGCGGAGCCAATGTCGACTGTGATGCTTCTGTTATTATGCTTGGAGCAAACGATAAAATTCAAAACAACAATGACGTTATTTATTTCGGTAATCTTAAGAGTAAAGACGGCAGCGTTCAACACTCTGGTGACAACTTAACTGGTGACGGAGACGGTGATGACGAACAAGTAATGGTTGACTTAAGCCGTGTTCCTGCAAGTGTTCAGAAGCTTGTATTTGTTGTTAATATCTATGATTGTGTAAAAAGAAAGCAGCACTTCGGAATGATCCGCAATGCCTTTATTCGAGTAGTGGATCCATCTAAAAATAATGAATTAATCCGTTATAACTTATCGGACGATTACAGCGGTCAAACATCATTAGTAGTTGGCGAAATTTATCGTCACAACACTGAATGGAAGTTTGCTGCAGTCGGAACAGGTACAACAGCTGCAAGCTTAAGTGAAGTAGTTCGTTCTTATTCTTAATCTTTAGGAACAAGCTTTGCTTGTTCCTTCTATATTCGTTCTAAAGAGGTGATTTTACTTGGGCATCAATTTATCTAAAGGACAAAGAATTGATTTAACGAAAACAAATCCTGGGTTAACGAAGGCGGTTATTGGTCTTGGCTGGGATACAAACCGCTATCATGGCGGAAATGACTTCGACCTTGACGCATCTGCGTTTTTAACAGATGCAAATGGCCGGGTAACGCAGGACTTAGATTTTATATTCTATAATAATTTAGTACACGCATCAGGCGGTGTCGAGCATACAGGCGATAACCGCACCGGTGAGGGTGATGGTGACGACGAACAAATTCGAATTGATTTCAGTTTGGTGCCATCGCATGTACACCGGATTGCAATTGCGGTAACGATTCATGATGCGGATTCCCGAAATCAAAATTTTGGACAGGTTTCCAATGCTTTTGCTCGCTTATTTGACGAAGAAACCAATCGGGAAATTCTCCGATTTGACCTTGGTGAGGACTTTTCCGTCGAAACCGCCGTCGTTATTTGTGAGTTGTATCGTCATGGCGGCGAATGGAAATTCAACGCCATCGGCAGTGGATTCTCAGGTGGATTAGCTGCACTTTGCCGAAATTATGGATTAGAAGTATAAATTTTTAGCGAAAAAGCTGCCGACTAGGGTAGCTTTTTTGCATGAAAAGCGGAAATTTTATGGTTGGGTGTTATTGGAATAGATTTCATTTGCTACGTCGCTGCAGATAAATATTTCAGCGAAGCCCCGTTATAACACCATTGAAGCAACAATAATTACCAAATCTACCTACTCATCTACCATGTTATAATTCTAGTATGTGATAAACTACTAGGAGGATCATAATATGCGTAAATGGGTCGTTTCCTCCATCATTGCCGGATTATTTATGTCGATGATTACTACTTCTAAAGCCTCATTTGACACCATTACACTTGGTGAATATCCACGAAATACTGAACTCTATAACTTTATTGAAACAGAGTCCTCCCTCCAATTCTTAAACCAAATGATTTTATTACCAAAAACCCTTTTTGATGAAAAAGCAGCTGCAGGAATTATTAATAGAATGGCAAACTTACCAGAAACACTATTAGAAAAAATAAATCAAAATGATATTACGCTTAAGCTTTTTACAGGAAATTTAACCGATAACCAAACGGCTCGCTATTTAGCAGGTCTGATTCCAAGAGGCTATCGTACACAAACAACATGGGATGAAGTCCCGGGAATTGGCGGAGCGCAGGTGGTCTTGGTGAAAATTGGCCACAGTGAAAAAGGAAAAGGGCATGGCTCAGTTAATCTAGAACTACACGAAATGGCACATTCGGTCGATAAAATAGTTTTCGGGAACGTTAGCAAAAATAAAGAATTTCAACTCATCTGGGAAGAGGAGAGAGGAATATTGTTTCCTGGAAATTCTTATTTCATCCTGCACGCTGAGGAATATTTTGCGGAAACTTTTGCGATGTACTATTTAGATGAGGGTACAAAGGCAGATTTGAAAAGACTAGCTCCTCAGACGTATGACTTCTTTCAAAGACTACACTAGACCTCTCTTTATGGTAAAATGAAAAACATGAATGTTTTACAAGGGGAGTGTAAGTTTTGAAGCAATATTTAGAGTTATGCGAGCATGTTTTGAAAAATGGTCACGAAAAGGGAGATCGTACCGGAACAGGAACGATTAGCACCTTTGGCTACCAAATGAGATTTGATTTAGCTGAAGGTTTTCCGTTACTTACCACGAAAAAGCTTCATTTAAAATCAATTATTTATGAATTGCTATGGTTCTTAAACGGTGATACCAATGTTCGTTACTTACAGGAAAACGGCGTGCGGATTTGGAACGAGTGGGCAGATGAAAACGGGGAACTGGGTCCTGTTTATGGCCATCAATGGCGCTCATGGACGGGCGCTGATGGAACAACTGTAGACCAAATTAGTGAGTTAATCCATCAAATCAAAACCAATCCTAACTCAAGAAGAATGATTGTGAATGCTTGGAATGTGGCGGAGATTGATAAAATGGCGTTGGCTCCATGTCATTGCCTATTCCAGTTTTACGTTTCTGATGGAAAATTATCCTGTCAGCTTTATCAGCGATCTGCTGATGTATTTCTTGGCGTACCGTTCAATATCGCCTCCTATGCGTTATTAACAATGATGATTGCTCAAGTATGTGACTTGGAGCCAGGCGAGTTTGTCCACACTTTTGGGGATGTTCACATTTATCAGAACCATCTTGAACAGGTGCAGTTGCAATTGGGACGAGAGTTGCGCTCATTACCAAAAATGAAGATTAATCCAAACGTAAAAGATATTTTCTCATTTGCCTTTGAAGATTTTACACTTGAAGATTACAATCCACATCCACATATCAAGGGAGCGGTATCAGTATGATTTCATTTATAGTGGCAATGGATGAAAATAGAGTGATTGGCAAAGACAATCAATTGCCGTGGCATTTACCAGAGGATTTAAAATTTTTCAAAAGGACTACAATGGGGCACCCGATTGCAATGGGACGGAAAACGCATGAATCGATTGGACGGGCTCTTCCAGGCAGGGAAAATATCGTAATTACCCGCCAACTGGATTATAAAAGCAACAATGTGACAATTTTCTATTCTATGGAGGAATTTGTTGAATATTGCAGAAATCAAGACGATGAAATTTTTGTAATTGGCGGAGCAGAAATTTTTAAAGAAACATTCAATTACGCAGACCGCCTTTACATAACGCACATCGAGGAAGAGTTTGACGGAGATACGTACTTCCCTGAGTTCAATGAACGCGAGTGGGAGCTTTTATCTTGTGAAAAAGGAATAAAGGATGAGAAAAATCCATATAAATATGAATTTAGGATTTATGATCGCATTAAAAAAGGTGAATAAAAGGAAAGAAGCATCGAATATCGATGCTTCTTTCCTTTTAAAAATATACTCCATTTAATTCGTAATCGTTTAGTTGATCAAGCATTCCTCTGAATTCATCTGGATGGCAGAAGTCTTCCTCATGGAAATGTGCTTTCACCCATTGAATTAACTCGTTGGGGCTATTAAAGTATTCCCCGCTTCGGTCGCTTTTGCGAATCATATACCTTCCATTCTCTTCATCGATGGTTACTTCTACTGGCAGGGCTCCATCAAAACTACTGAGTGAAAATTCCATCTTCATCACATCCATTCATTTATGTTTCCAATAGTATATGTTCCTATTGATGAAATTATAAACGAATAAATACATAATTGTCAAAATATTTTTACAATTCAGTATACCATTTTACATTGACTTCATGTGTAGTTCTTGGTAAATTGTTAAGTGTAAAAGAAACATATATAAATGCCAAATATCACAACTAGGTAATTTTTCATAGATAATGTGAAATTAATATGAATTATTGCGCATATTTTACTCAAAACCGTATATCAATACTATAATCTTAGTAGAAAGATAATTAACTAAAGGGGATGTAAATGAATGTTCTCAAATATTGGAATACCAGGATTAATCCTTATCTTAACTCTAGCCCTCATCATCTTTGGACCTAAAAAATTACCTGAAATCGGTCGCGCCTTTGGACAAACGTTGAAGGAATTTAAGAAGTCAACGCGTGAATTAACGGACGATGTCATGAAGGATGTTGAAGAGGAAAAACAAAAATTGACTAAATAAGGTGTAAGAATTATTCTTGCACCTTTTTTTCTTCAACTTTCTTTTAAACTATAACTATGATGCTAATATCGTTTTAAAAAGAAAGATTCATTTTAACCTTTGAAATTGGCAGGGGAATTACATGGAAGATAAAGAATTACAATTAGTTGATCATTTAGATGAGCTGCGTAAACGGATTATCATTTCCGCAGTTGCGTTTGTTGTTTTTTTTATTGTTGGATTCAGTAATATGGAGAAAATCTACGATTGGATCGTTAAAGATCTTAATGTCAAATTGATTGTACTTGGTCCAAGTGATATTATTTGGGTTTATTTTATGATTGCCACTGTTATTGCGATTGCAGGTACCATCCCGGTGTTAGCTACCCAATTATGGATGTTTGTGAAACCGGCACTAAAACCTATCGAAAGAAAAATTACTTTATCCTATATTCCAGCATTGTTTCTCCTTTTTATTGTTGGAATTGCTTTTGGCTACTTTATTATTTTCCCAATGGTGCTCGAGTTTTTAGTTAACCTAGGAGCGGACATGTTTGTAACGAATTTTACAGCTGAAAAATACTTCCGCTTTCTTTTGAATATGACCCTTCCGTTTGGAGTTTTGTTCGAACTCCCAGCGGTCGTGATGTTCTTAACCTCACTCGGAATTGTTAATCCGTTCGTTCTAGCAAAAATTCGTAAGTACGCTTATTTCGTTTTAATCCTAATCGCAATTGTGATTACACCTCCGGATTTTATGTCGGATTTTGTAGTAACACTACCATTGTTACTTCTCTACGAAATCTCTATTAACTTATCGAAGGTGGTCTACAAGAAACGAATGAAAAAGCTTGCGGAACAAGAAGAAGAGTTTGCAGAAGCATAATAAAGAGTACGTAAGGCCTTCAGAGAGTCATTTCTCTGGAGGCTTTTATTAACCTTGATAGTAAAAGCCTAATCCTAAGGTGTCCGATTTAGTTAGAAAAAAATGCCCTCATTCATTATAACGAATGGGGGCTATTTTTTATGATTTTTTCTGTTCTCTCTGTTCTCTCATCCATTCCTGGAATTTTATGTACTTCCGGTACTCATGGAAATCTTCTTTTTTTAAGCCACCCTCAATCGCCTGACGGATTAAACCCTTCCATTCCTCATCAAGTTCGCTATTTTCACACTTTTGTACTTTAGATTCCTGTAAGAGGTAATCAATACTTGTATCTAAAGGCTTTGACACCTTAATGAGAAATTGAAGGGAGGGATTGGTCTGTAACCCTCTCTCAAGCTGGCTTAGGTAAGATTTCGATACATCAGCTAACCTTCCCAATTCCGTAATGGAATACCCCTTTTGCTGCCGCAACCGCTTAATCTTCTTCCCAATCATACCACCTTCATCTCCTAAAATCGTACTAAGGAATTCGCTTACAAAGAACATTATATAGAACAATAAATTCTTTATAAAATACAAAAAAATGAGGAAATAGGAGAAAAACAGAGGGAAGAGAACAAAATTGTTCTTTATTAAGAAAAAATGGCTTTTTTTGAGGTTTTTCAAGTTCGTTATTTTGATATATACTCAACTCATAAGTTCGTTACAGAGAACGAATCTTATGATTAAATATCAGGGAATAAGAGGAGGAAAAGAAAATGAGTATTAAAAAGAAGTTAGGTTTAGGAATTGCTTCTGCAGCAATGGGATTGGCTTTAATTGGCGGAGGTACATATGCATACTTTAATGACACTGCCGTAACAAATGCTAAATTTGCAAATGGTATATTGGATTTAAATGCTGCTCCAACAACTATTATTGATGTGAAAAATCTTAAACCAGGAGATTGGATGAACCGTACATTCACTCTAAGTAACGATGGAACTCTCGATATCTCAAGAGTATTACTTTCTACTGAATATACAGTAACCAATAAAGCTGGGGCAGCTATTAATACTGACGACCTTGGAAAACACATCAGAGTCAATTTCTTATTCAACGATGATAAAGCCTTACTTGGACCAATATCACCTGATCAAGTAATTTATCAAACTACACTTGAACAGTTAAAAGGTATGAGCCCTGATGCAGTCTCAAACGCAGTATTTATTCCTTGGTTAGAAGAAGTTGGAGGATTAAAAGCTGGAGATGATGATAAATTATATGTTCAATTCGAGTTTGTTGACAACGGCTTAGATCAGAACCAATTTCAAGGAGATTCTTTAGAGCTTAAGTGGACATTTGATGGTAAACAAACAGCAGGTCAATCTAGATAATAATTTTTCTTTGAAAGAAAGGTGGGACTACCCACCTTTCTTTCAATAAATTGGATAATTCATCTCACCTTAAATAACGATGGTTCGTTATTTAAGGTGAAATGAATTTAACAGCAGATTAATTATTACAACTAAACATGCAATCAGTATATTTCTCTGTTTAGGAGTTGGGGGCGTGATGAAAATTAGATATACAAGAGTAAAAAAATTTTCTAAGAAAAGTTTTGGTTTAATGATCTTGGTTCAAATATTAACGATATTCTACACAATTGTCGTGGGAACCGCATTTTTGACATCTAATACAGAAGCCTATTTTAATGATAATTCAGAGGTAGCAGGAATTATCCAGGTTGGATTTTGGGAAAATGAATGGGATAAGAGTTCACTTAAATTCCCAAGTGAAAACGACCAATTATTTGAAAGTTGTGAGCCAAAGGAAATTTCTGTACAGATTTCAAATACTGGAAGCGACATGAAAGGACCTTCACAGTATGAGGTTTATTACATAAGTAAAGGTAATCCTATGAAGGGTGAAAAGGTAGGTGAAGGCATTATTGATCCGATATTAGCAAATCAGTCAGCCACCTTAAAATTCACTGCAACAAAACCAGGAAATTATAAATTTAGAGCTTTACAAAGACCGAATCATGGACATAAAGCAGAAAGACAAGATTTATGGAGTGAAACAATTATGATTAATTGTAATGTAGATAAAGAAAATATTGAAACGATAGAGGTACAAGATGCTAGTATCCCAAATACAGAAGTACCCGTGGAAACAAATCCAACTCAAGAGGAAGAAAATGTGAATACTAGTCTGAGTGATACAGAGCAAATAAATACTCAAGATGAGGAACAGCAGGAAAACCTTGACAAATCTAGTGAATAAGTAATTATTGATTAAAATTTATTAGAATAATAGGGGTGTATGATATGCAAACAAAAACAATAAAGAAATGGATCAGTAATTTTGTAACTATTGTTCTATTTTTAATACTTATTTTAATGATATTCTTGTTTGTTTCTACTAAAGTGTCTGGGGGAGAACCACAAGTATTTGGCTATCAATTGAAAACTGTTTTATCTGGATCAATGGAGCCAGGAATAAAAACGGGTTCGATTATTCTAGTTAAACCAGGCCGAGATATGGAGAAACTTAATAAAGGTGACGTAATCACTTTTATAAATGAAGATAGAGTAATAGTAACTCATAGAATATTGGAAGTAATCAAATCAGGAGAACAAGTAAGTTATCGAACTAAAGGGGACAATAATAAAACAGCAGATCCCAATTCAGTATTATCCAACAATATCCTTGCAAAATATACAGGTTTCACAATTCCTTATGTAGGTTATATTGCGGACTTCGCAAAATCAAAAGCTGGAAATGCATTATTTCTTATTCTTCCTGGAATATTACTCATTTGTTATTCTTTGTTTTCAATATGGAACAGCTTTTCTCAACTTGAAAAGAGGAACAAAAAAACTTCCGAGGATGGAATTGTTTAGTTTTCAAATTAGTCTGACACTTAAAGGTGTTAAAAGGGAAGAAGGAGGGAAGAAAATAGGTGAAAAAAATAATTACACTTTTGCTCCTTAATTTGGTTATTACTACTTTTGTTTGTTTAGTTCCCAAAAACTATGTCAACGCTGCAACAGGTGACCAAGAAATAGATATTGCCACAACACCAGAGAAGTTGCTGTTTGACGTTACCAATTTAGCCCCAGGGGATTGGGCAGAGCGTACATTAACTATTCAAAACAAGGGCAAGCAAGATTTTAAATACCTCTCATCAGTTAATCTTAAAGAAGGTTCGGAAAAATTTTATAATGAACTATTGCTCCAAATATCTGATCAAAAAGGAATTCTTTTTAATGGAAAAATGAAGGACTTTAATAAATTGGAACCTAGGTTTATCGCTAAAAATGGCTCTGAGCAGCTATTTCTTAAAATTGTAGTACCTGAAGAACTAGGTAATGATTTTCAAGGACTTGGTAGTGAAGTTGAATTTAAGTTCTATGTTGAGGGTACTTTAGGCGGGCTTTTGCCAGTTGATGGTCCTAAATTACCTGACACTGGTACAAATTCTTTTAATATCCTTTTGAGTGGAGCCATTCTATTGGTTATAGGTACTTTCTTACAGTTTATTCTTAAATGGCGTAGGAGAAGTACGAAGCATGTATAATTAAAGCCTTGATTAAACAATATATCAAGGCTCTTATTTTTCCTAACATTCTCCATAAATATTTTTCAAACCCAAGCACATTTAGACACATTTCGATCCCCCTTAGGTGTATAATATATACAAACGGGTGAAAAAGAGGATTGATATTTTGTTATTCAAAAGCCTAGAGTTCAAAAATGTTGTTGGACAGAAGGTTAAAGTCATTGATATTCCTGTATTGGAGGAAGGTAGCACTTATAAATTTATGATCCAAGTCCGTTTACAGAATTTTATTACCACGCTTTATCAGGAAAAGAAACCGAAAAAATGCTATTCATTTAAAGAGTATTTGAAAAAGGTAATGAAATGGCCTGATTATGAAGCACTGTTTAAAGTAGGAGAATTAAAGAATAATGCATAATACTTTTCGAACATCGGATAATCCGATGTTCTTTTATTGTTCACAATAATTTCATGAAAATAGGGGAATTTATATCTTATAGAATAGGGAACATGTATAATACAATGGAGAAATCCTAGGGATGTGAGTAAATGAGTAAGATTAAGATTGTCACGGATTCAACGATGGATATGACAATGGAACAGGCAGAACTTCTAGGTGTTGTGGTGGTGCCGTTATCTGTAACAATAAATGGTGAAACCTATTTGGACCGAGTGGAGATTCAACCTGAAGAATTTATGGAAACCATGAAGGGCTTAAAAGAATTACCGAAAAGCTCACAGCCTTCCGCTGGAACCTTCCTTGAAGTGTATGACCGTCTTGGTGAAGAAGGCTATGAAGTAATTTCTATACATATGACAGGTAAAATGAGTGGCACGATACGCTCAGCTGAAAGTGCAGCACAAATGACGAAGACCAAGGTAAGTGTTGTGGACTCTAAGTTTATCTCGATGGCCCTTCAGTTCCAGGTTCGTGAGGCAGCCGAAATGGCGAAGCAAGGAAAGAGTTTAGAGGAAATTCTCGAACGTCTCGATATAGTCCGTGAGAATTCCAAGCTTTATCTTATGATTGATACACTGGAGAATATGGTGAAAGGCGGAAGGATTGGCAAAGGGAAAGCCTTTATAGGTTCCTTGCTTAATATAAAGCCGATTGCTTCGTTAGAAGGTGCCGAATATAACCCAGTTGCAAAGGTCCGAAGTCATTCACAAGTGGTTAAATGGCTCGCAAAGCAATTCGCAGAGGATGTACAAGGAAAGACTGTTAAACGTGTGGGAATTGTTCATGCAGAGGCACTCGAGTTGGCCACAAAATTAAAAAACTCTATCATCGATTTAACAGGCTATAACGATATTTCTGTTGATTACACAGGTCCAACAATCAGTACCCATACAGGACCAGGTACGATTGCCATCATGTATTACTATGAATAAAATGAGGATGGGGCAGCAGCTCCATCCTCATTTGTTGACCACTTGAATTTCCGATCCCTGAACACTATACCCAAGACGTTGCAAATGCTTACGAATCCCACTTCGTTCCCACGTTTTAAGAATCAATACCTCGAGCATTTTTTTTGGATAAAAGATTCCTATATTTGTTAGTTCTTCGAAATTCATTCCCTGTTGTACATACTTTTCAATCTTTTCACCACGTTGATCAATCATGGAAATAAATTTGCCCATTGCTTCAATAAATTCCTGCCTTGTGAAAACTCCTTTTTGATGGCCCGTGATGTAGGTTTCTGCATCCAACTCTAACAGTAATTTACTAGATGCAATAAACTCGTCAATATCTCCATCGGTTCCAAAGTACCATGGTCCAAAGGTAGTCATATCGAAATCTCCCACAAAGACGACTCCTAACTCAGGAAAATAAGGGCTGCTATATCCTTTTGTGTGCCCTGGTGTATGTAGAAAGTTCACCTTTACACCACTAAAGTTGTATTCCACATCATATTGGTACGTTCCGGTAATCTCACCGAGGCTTTGCACCCATTCTCGTGGGAATTGCTTACGCATTGCTTCTACACCTTCTGGCCCCCATTCCTGATAAACTCCGTTTCCTCTCGCGATTCCTTCGACTGATTGGATGGTTTCAAACTCTAATGGGTTTATCCATTTTTCTGCATCCCGAAACAAATGGTTATGCATGGTATGATCAGGATGATAATGGGTATTAATAACCAATTCAACCCCATATTGGTCATCTAACGCTAGAAGTTTCGAGGGATCTGCACCAGTATCAATAAGTACCTTATCCTTACAATTAATATATAAGCTTCTAGAAAATGGGACTTTACTATTATTCGCTCCTTCAATAATCATAATGGGACCAATTCGCCTCATTTTTAACACCTCAATTCTCTGATGACTATTTATCTTAATATTCTGTTTTGTTGAATGAATACTCATTCATGATACCATATATTTTCTATTCTATAAACTTACTAGCCTTAGAATAATTTTTGACAATGAATTTTTTATCCCTTTATGGGAGGAGTAAGAAGCAGAATAGTACCTAACACAATCCTTACTTTCTTGGGTAAAAATAGCTTATATGGTAATAATAAAAAAAATTGAAATAAAAAGGTGCTGCTTATGTTCAAATGGTTTTCAGGGAAAAAAGCGGAAGAACCACCAAAAGCTCATAGTTTAGACTTGGAAGAATTAACGGAGCAGATTAAAGCAGAATTAAGTGTTGGTTCGGACCTTGTCTTTAGGACAATGAAAAGGGACGGGGAAAAACTTATTTTCTGCCTAATGAACACATTAATTGATTCCACTAGGCTCGATGATGTCGTAATCAGATCCATTATAAACCATAAGGACATTGCATGGACTTGTGAATCTATTGCGAAAGTTTTGCCTATGGTCTCTATTACTGCTGTGAATCAATTAAATGAAGTAGTTGCGGGAATTAACGAAGGAAAAGTATATATATATGCAGAAGGTCAGCCCTGTGGGATTCTAGCAGATGTTAGTAAGACCATTGAAAGAGGTCTTGAAAAAGCTGAAACGGAGTCACTTGTTTATGGTCCGAAAATTTCTTTTACGGAGTCACTACAGGGTAACATCAATATTTTGAGGAACAACATCAAGGATGAAAATTTATGTGAAGAAGACCTTACAGTCGGTAAACGATCAAAAACAAAGGCTAAGCTTGTCTACATTAAGGGGATTGCTGATGAAGAAATCATCAAAACCTTTAAGCAGAGGGTCCAAGATCTGACACTGGATTATGTCCCCGGGACAACTGTCCTTGGTCAGTATATTGAGAGTAACAGTTGGTCAGTTTTTCCGCAGTTGATGACAACTGAGCTCCCTGATCGTGTATCAATAGCGTTATATCGGGGTAAAGTGGCGGTATTAATGGACAGAAGTCCTGATTGTCTTTATGGTCCTACATCCTTTTTCGCCTTTTTTGAATCAACTGAAGATGTTTATATGCGCTGGAACATGGGTTTGTTTTTACGGATGCTGCGACTAGTGGCTACTTTTTTTTCTGTATTACTAACGCCTGCTTATGTTGCTGTTTTAACGTATCACTACGAAGTTATTCCTTCCCCATTGCTGCTTTCATTGGGGGAATCAAGGGCGAGAGTTCCCTTTCCACCCGTCATGGAAGCACTTTTACTAGAATTTGTAATCGAATTATTACGGGAGGCAGGAGCCAGGCTGCCGACAAAAGTTGGTCAGACAATGGGTATTGTAGGCGGTATCGTAATTGGGCAAGCTGCAGTTGAGGCAGGATTTACTAGCAATATCTTGATCATTATTATTGCATTAAGCGCTCTTGGTTCATTTACGACTCCAAGTTATTTAATGGGTACTGCAATTCGAATCATTCGGTTCCCAATCATATTGATGGCAGGTTTATGGGGCGGTATTGGAATTATGCTATGTTTTTGCTTTTTCATTATCCATTTACTTAGATTAGAGACAATTGGCGGTCCTTATCTTACGCCCGTTTACCCTATCAGATTAAAGGATATTGGCTACAGCTTTTTCAAGTTGCCTCCTCAATTTCTTTCATACCGCCCTTTAACGAATCGAACAGGTGACCAGGAGCGCTTTCCTAGTAAGAAAGCGAAACAAAAAAGGGATGTAGATGAATAGGAGCGAACAATAATGAAGGTGAATTTACATCCAAAAGAAGGATTATTGTTTAATGCATTTATGCTCGTTTTTGTCATCCACGCGGTACAGGTAGGAGTTGGGTTAGCTGGGCTGCCTAGAGTTGTTTATTTAGAAGCGAAGCATGATGCTTGGATTTCTGTTTTCTTAGCAGGGATAATAACTTCTGTTGTTTTGGTGCTGATGGTACAAATGCTCAAACAATATGACAGTGCAGACTTATATGGGATTCATGTTGATATATTTGGGAAATGGGCAGGGCATTCTTTGAATTTTATCTACATGATTTATATGTCTTCCACTTTTTTCATCATCTTAATGAACTACATTGAAATTGTTCAGGTATGGATATTCCCAACGTTGCCAACTTGGCAGCTTTCCCTCGTTCTCCTTTTGTTAGTTATTTATGGAGTTTATGGCGGGATAAGGGTTATCGTTGGAGTTTCCTTTATATCGGTGGTCGGAACTATATGGCTGGCTATAGTCATATTTGTACCGTTACAATTCGGTGATTATACTCATCTGTTTCCAATTATGAATGTAAATGCGAAACAACTATTTATGGGAGCTCAAAATACAACACTTTCTATGCTGGGTTTTGAAATCATTTTGTTTGTTTATCCATTTGTAAAAGAAAAGCAAAAGGCAATGTTTTTTGTTCAAATTGGGAATTTGCTTACAACGATAATATTTACTGTTGCAACGCTCATTTCTATTGTGTTTTTTGCTTCTAATAGCTTGGAAAAAACGATCTGGCCAGTTTTATCGATGTTTAAGATTGTTCGACTTCCTAACCTAGAAAGGTTTGAATTTATCGCAGTTTCCTTTTGGATGCTGATAATATTGCCCAATATGTGCTTCTATCTTTGGGCAGCTTCAAAGGGCTTTTCAAGAATCTTAAGGAAAAAACAAAAATGGGGTGTTTGGATTATTGCCATTGTCATCTTTACTGCATCCTTCTTTATAAAGTCAAGATATCAAATGAATACCATGACAGATTTGGTAGCAAAGGCAGGGTTTTACCTTGCTTTTTGCTATCCTGTTCTCCTCGCTAGTATTGTCCTCATAAAAAAATGGTTTAAAAGGAGGGAGAGTAAGCATGCAGAAACGTCATAAATGGTTGCAAATGGTAATTGGGATGAGTTCTTTCTTTATACTAACAAGCTGTGGAGTCGAAACGAAGCAACTAGAAAGACTGGGGCTCATTACTGCAATAGGATTTGATTTAAAGAAGGAAAATGAAATTACCGGTACAGTTGCAGTATCTAAATTTGATCCAATGGCCAAAGTAATGACCAGCTTAATCTCTGCTGATGCAAATACCCTCCAAACTTTAAGAGCAGAGGAAAATCTTGCCACCGACCAAAGACTTGAAATGGGTCAGCTCCGATGTGTCATTTATAGTAAGGAATTGGCTGAAAAGGGAATTATTCAGCTTGTAAATGCTCTCAATCGTGATCCCACGGTAGGAAATATGGTTTATTTAACAATTGCTGAAAAAGATGCTTTGTCCATCATTGAAATGGACGAGAAAAAAATAAAGGTGAATATTGGGACCTATTTATATAATTTAATTAGACAAAATGTGGAAAGGGAACTTCTAATCTCGCCGACACTTCATGAATTTAATCACAAATTTTTTGACAACGGACAGGATCCGGTGCTGCCGATACTAAAAGTGGCGAAAGACAAAGTAGCGATTTCAGGGGTTGCTTTATTCAATGATGATAAAATGGTGGCAAGATTAAGTAATGATAAACTCTTTTATTTGAAACTTTTAACAGATGAATATCGAACAGGATCTAAGGAATTAGAATTTAATCGTGATGAATTTGCCAATATAATCGACGTTCAAGGTGGTAGATCCTATGGAGAAATATATAACAAATTATTTATTAGTCTAGATACTTTGCGCAGTAATACAAAAATTAAATTAGTGGACAAAAAGAATCTAGTTTTTAAAGTTGAGGTAGAAATGGATTCTAGGTTGCTGGAAACCACAAATTATTTAGAATTAAGCGAACCTGCTAACATGAAGTTCATAGAGAAAAAAGTAAATAAAGAAATGGAAAGTCAAATTAAAAAACTCCTTGTGTTTTTCCAAGAAAATCAGGTTGACCCAGTTGGAATTGGAAATGAGTATATGGCTCATGTCCGAGGAACGCCTATTTCCCAAAAGGAATGGAAAGAAATATATAAGAATGCTAAATTTGATGTTCAAGTAGATAATACGATTGCGAGAACGGGAACAATGGATTAGCAAGCCGTTGTCTTTCTTCTTTTGTGAATCTTTGTTAAACTTATCACGAAAAGAAAAAGGTTACGGGGGATTAATATGAAGTATCGGATATCGTTTCTATTTATAGTTATTGTTGGATTGCTCCTTTCAGCTTGTGGACAAAAGGGGATTGAAAATCCACTGGATTATCCAGTAAATGATTTCAATGCTGTCACACAAGACAATAAACCATTTGAAAAGAAAAATCTGGATGGAAAAATATGGATAGCTGACTTTATCTTCACCAATTGCGCAGATGTTTGTCCACCAATGACGGCAAATATGACAAAATTGCAAAAAATGGTAGAAGATGAAAAGTTGAAAAATGTTGAATTTGTTTCGTTTAGTGTTGACCCGACCGTTGACACACCTGAAAAACTAACATCCTATTCGGAAAACTTTGGTTTAAAAACAGATAACTGGACTTTCTTAACTGGCTATACACAAGGGTTTATTGAAACGTATGCAAAAGAAACCTTTAAGACTTTAGTAAAAAAGCCTCAAGAGGGCGATCAAGTAATTCATCAAACCTACTTCTTCTTAGTTGGACCAGATGGCAAGGTTAAGAAAACTTACGATGGGTTTCAAGAAGTGCCGTATGATGAGATGGTTAAGGATATTAAATTGTTGCAATAGACCTTTTTTAGGGTCTATTTTTTTGGTAATGAATAGGATATAGTACTAGCATGTTTTGAATTATTTACGTCATGTTATAATATCATTAGTAAGAGGGTGGTGAAGAAAATGAAAAAGGTTTTCACCCTTCTCATTCTTTCGACATTTTTCTTAAGTTCTTGCAGTCAATCCGATCGCTTGGATTTGCACAAAGAACGGACAGCTTCGGCGGTCGTTTATCAAGAGGTTCCAGCCGATTTTGTCCCAAAGGAAATAAAGATTATTTCCGCTGGCGATTCATTAACAGAGGGTGTTGGCGATACTACAAAAACTGGAGGATACCTGCCTTACTTAAGAACTTTGCTCGAGGAAGAAAAGGGAATTAAGGAAGTTGATTTCTATAACTTCGGCGTCAAAGGTAATCGTACCCCGCAATTATTAAAAAGGCTTCAAACTGAGGAAATAAAAGACACTGTTTCTACGGCTGATTTGGTGATTTTGACCATTGGCGGCAATGACATTATGAAGGTAGTGAAGGATAATATCTCAAATCTACAACTATCCATCTTTGATAAGGAAAGAGAAGTATATATTAATAATCTGTACCAAATCATGAATACCATCATAACCGTAAATCCTGATGCTTACATTGTCTTGGTCGGTGTATATAATCCGTTTTCACAATGGTTTTCTGATATTAAGGAACTAGATCAGATTGTTTCAGAATGGAATGTTGCCAGCCAAGGAGTCGTTGCTAATTATCAGAATGCTTATTTTGTTGGGATTGAAGATTTATTTAAAAATCCGACAGAAAGTTTATTGCATACCGATAACTTTCACCCAAACAATAAGGGGTATGAATTGATTGCACAGCGATTAAATGAGACCCTAGAAGAACGGACATTACCTGATCTCGTTAAAAAGGCGTATATGGTCAGTAAAGAGGAGAATTAGCTTTCTATGAAAAATAAATGGAAAACGGGATTCTTTCTTTTAGTAGGGTTCAATGTTTTAATTGGTATCATTCTTTTATCATTAATTCTAGTTCCGGCCGATAAGAATGAAAAAATTCAACAAACTGTACCAGACAACAAGAATGTTTCTTTCCAAGTTAAATCGAATAAAGCAGACCTAAACGTATTAATAAATCAGTATATAAAAAAAGAAGCGGCAGATTCACCGATTGAATACAGTATTCAACTGCAGGATGAAGTTGAATTATACGGTACATTACAATTCTTCAGCCAAGAGGTAGATTTGAAGCTTACCTTTGTACCAGAAGCGTTAGACAACGGTGATTTAGTTCTAAAACAGAGGTCGATTTCGGTCGGCAGCCTGCCTTTACCCGTATCATATGTGCTTAAATTTATCAAAGAAAATTACAAGCTCCCAAATGGGGTAGATATCCAGCCAAATGACAAAATGATACATGTACACATGCAGCAATTAAAGCTAAAGAGTGATGTGAAAATAAAGGTAAATAGGTTTGATTTAGTAAAAGATGATATTGCATTTACTATACTCGTACCTGTTGAATAAGGTGACTCACAAATACGTGAGCCACCTTATTTTTAATCCTTTAAAATCATTGCTTGAAATGCAGGTTCCTCTTTTGTTAGACCAATTAATACAACCGTATAGGTTTCGTTTGGACGAAACTGGGCTTTTGGCATGGGGAGGACGACGTTTTTCGTTCCAGCTTCCCGGACCTCTAAATCCACTGTCATCGGCATTATTCCTAAATAGTCAGTTGCTTGTTTGTAGGAAACATTCGGAAAGACTACATCCCGGTCTTTAACTGCAATATCTAGGGCACCTGTATCAGGCGATAAATGCAGAAAACGAATTTTCGATTCATTAGCAGGCACTTCTGGTTGATTAAGGTAAGGAAGCAGACGCATTTTTTTTACAGAGTCGATCGTAGCAAGTGTATATGTTTTTCCTGGTTCAACAGTAATCCTTTTATTGAGTACACTATCCACCGAGTTTCCTGTTGGGTAAATATCAATATGATACTTTCCAGGCTTCAAGGTTAAATAATTGCTTGCCATTCTGAATGGGAGGCGTTTCACTTGCATCTGACCGTTGATATAAATGTCAACATCGGGGGCATCAGGTGAGGTGTGAAGGAACCGGAGCCTTCCTTCGCCTTGAGTTTGTTGGATGTTACGCATCTGCATGGCTTTGTTCATATATTTTAGATGTTTCAGATAGTAGTGCATGTGTAAGTTTGGATTAGAGTATTTAAAATTGTGAGCCATCAAATCGTACATCGCGGCTCTTTGAAGATAATCAGAATGACTTCTATTTTCAGACATACCCTTCGCTCCTTTCTCGCGATCTTTACAAATTAATTTATTCGAGCATGTTTAGGTGGGTGTCTATTATTGGATTTTTTGTTTACAAATGGATAAAGATGACATATACTTATTACAAATTAGTCGGAAGGCGGGTGAAGTGTAATGTTAAATGAAAATACGTTAATTGCCGTTGATTTTAATATCACTTGCACAGCCCGCGGATTCACCATTTAGGGGAATCTATACCCATTATTCCTTTTGTGAATAAAACCATGGGCTGTGTTGCCTATGGTTTTTTATTATGCAAATTTTGGAGGAATATGGATGAATTTAATCAATATTGGATTAACTGAAAAAATAAATAATGACTTTATTGCGAAAAAACAAAGTGAAGAGATGATTATCGGCCGTGTGGCCTTAGAGCATAAGCATATGTATCGTGTCTGGACGGAGCATGGTGACTTACTTTGTGAGGTATCAGGGAAGTTTAACTTTGAAGCGGTAAGTCGTGAGGATTATCCTGCGGTTGGAGACTGGGTGGTGCTGAAACCTCGGGTGGAGGAAGGAAAAGGGACCATTTATTCAGTCATGCCGCGCTTTAGTAAATTTTCTCGTAAATCGGCAGGGAGAACTGCTGAAGAGCAAATAGTTGCCGCAAACGTCGATACGGTTTTCCTTGTTAACTCACTGAATGATGACCTTAACTTACGAAGAATTGAACGCTATTTGTTGTTAACATGGGAAAGCGGTGCGAATCCTGTTATCGTCTTGAGCAAGGCAGATTTGTGTGAAAATATTGAAGAGAAAATTGCTGATGTTGAAGCCATCGCCTTTGGTGGAGTACCGGTGATTGCGATTAGTGCGGAACTGAAGAGTGGACTTGAAAAGCTTGATGCTTTTTTACAGCCTGGTAAAACTATCGCATTATTGGGTTCATCGGGAGTAGGGAAGTCCACCTTAACGAATTTGTTATTGGGTGAGGAAAAACAAGTGGTCAAGGAGATTCGTGAAGGCGATGACAAAGGCCGTCACACGACCACCCATCGTGAAATGATACAACTTCCTAATGGCAGTGTCCTGATTGACACTCCAGGGATGAGGGAAATCCAGCTTTGGGAAAGTGCAGATGGTTTAACTGAAACGTTCTCCGATATTGATGCGTTAGGTGAACTGTGTCGTTTCCGAGACTGTAAGCATAAGGATGAACCAGGTTGCGCTGTATTGGAGGCAATTGAAGAAGGTACCTTGGCAGCAGGGCGATTAACCAGTTATAACAAGTTGCAAAAAGAACTTGCCTATATCGAAAGAAAAGCCGACAAACGAGCCCAAACCGAAGAACAGAAAAAGTGGAAGAACATCACGAAACAAACGCGTCAAAAAAAGAAAATTAAGTAGGGGATTGCAGCCGAACCCGGAGACTGGTTCGGCTTTTTATTCGTTGGAGGCGGGAATGCTAATAAATTAGGATTAACGCTGATATATGATTCTTCACCATCATAGTTTTAATCAGTAAATTGTATTTCTGCGAAAAGTTTAGGTATACTCATAGTCAAAGCAATTAAATTCCAAAGGGGTGGAAAGCATGGAAAAGAATAAACAACTTGCTACGTTTGCTGGTGGCTGTTTTTGGTGTATGGTGAAGCCGTTTGATGAGCAGCCTGGAATTATTAGTGTTATGTCTGGATATACAGGCGGACACGTCGAGAATCCTACATATGAACAGGTTTGTTCGGAATCAACAGGGCATTATGAAGCTGTTCAAATCACCTTTAATCCAGAAATTTTTCCATATGAAAGACTGCTTGAACTTTATTGGCAGCAAATCGACCCAACGGATCCTGGCGGGCAATTCCACGACCGAGGACAGTCCTATCAAACTGCGATCTTTTACCATAATGAAAAACAAAAAGAGCTTGCTGAACAATCAAAGCAGGCTTTACAGGATAGCGGTCGTTTCACGAAACCAATCGTAACGCCGATAATACCAGCAAAGACATTCTATCCAGCCGAAGAGTACCACCAGCATTACTATAAGAAAAATCAAGCACATTATCAAAGATACCATGTCGGTTCAGGAAGAGCCGGTTTTATTCAGTCACATTGGAGGGAGAATAATGAAAAATAAGGATCAATTAAAGAAAGAATTATCACCGATACAGTATGAAGTAACACAAAATAACGGGACAGAGCCACCATTTCGAAATGAATATTGGAACGAGACGAGAGACGGAATTTATGTAGATATCGTTTCCGGCAAACCGTTGTTTAGCTCTCTTGATAAATATGATGCAGGCTGCGGTTGGCCAAGTTTCACCAAGCCAATTGTAGAGGAAGAAGTATTAGAAAAAGAAGATCGTAGTCATTTCATGGTTCGAACGGAAGTCAGAAGTAAAACCTCTGATTCCCATTTGGGTCACGTTTTCGATGATGGTCCAGGTCCAAATGGTCTGCGATACTGCATTAATTCTGCAGCTTTACGCTTTATAGCTAAAGAAGAATTGGATGAGCAAGGATACGGAGCCTATAAAAAGCTCTTTGACGAAAATTAAAAAGCCGCGTTCTTCGCGGCTTTTTTCTATCCTTTGGCTTTGGAAGTGGTAGTCATTCCACCTGAAAGAATAAATTTCATGGCATCCTCAGGCTTAACATCAATAATCTCAACTTGTTCTTTCGGAATTAAAAAAGTAAATCCGGCAACCTGAAAGGTTTGCGGAATATAGACGGCCACATGGTCCTTGAGAGGGCTATAAAAATCCTCCAACTGTTCAGAAGTAATAAACCCCATACTCCTCATTTCAGTTCCGGGAATAACCACCAACGCCACTTTTGAAAAAGACTTCTTTTCACCCAAGAAGGATTGAGTAGTATCTTTAATAACAGAATAGATGGTTTTTACAACAGGAATCTTTTCTAGCCATTTATCAATAAGTTTGATAATGCTGCCAGTAATAAATTTTGTAGATAACCAGCCTAAAAGAGTAATTAATACAATTGTCGTTAGTAATCCGATACCAGGAATGTAATCTTCCTGAAAATATGGCCTTAATGTGTTTCCGAGCAGTCCATCGAGGAACAGAAACGTTTTGTAAATAACAAAGATTACGAGAATAATGGGCACAATCGTCAAAATACCGTTAACAAAGCTTTTCAAGAGAGTTTTCATTTTATCACCTACAATTTTATCATTGATTCTCATAATATAGGCGAATGCACAGACAGGTCAAGTACCTATTACATAAAGTAAGAGTGTTAACAGATAAAAACCTTAAGGAGTGAATTGGTATGTATGGACATGGATTTGGTCAAGATTGTTGTGGATTTGGATATGCAGCACCAGCAGTAGGTGGATGCGGATGGGGTAGTGGAACATTCGTATTAATTGTGGTGTTGTTTATTCTATTAATTATCATCGGCGCTAGCTACTGCTAACCCCTAAAAGACTCAGGTGAAGAGCCTGAGTCTTTTTTGTTATTTTCTAAAAAATAAGCCAAACACGAACAATGGTGTATTATTTATGTGTATAGTTCGTTTTTATTATTGACGTGAAGAATATTCTCTGATATATTTACCAAGGGTTAAGTAAATACATACGTCTTGGAGGTTTTGGACAATGGAAAATAGATATGATGTTATAGTAGTGGGTGCAGGCCCAGCGGGGATTTTTACCTGTTATGAACTTACACTAAAAATGCCGAACGCAAAGGTGCTGTTAGTGGATAAAGGGCATGATATTTATCGGAGAAATTGTCCAATTTTAGAAAATAAAATTGAGAAATGTCCTCCAGCAGCGGGTAGGAAAGAGTATGCAGGATGTTTACCAGCTTGTTCAATCACGAGCGGTTTCGGTGGTGCAGGAGCATATTCTGATGGTAAGTTTAATATCACAAGTGAATTCGGCGGTTGGATGACAGATTATCTTTCTGATTCCCAAGTGGTCGAATTAATAAAGTATGTGGATGAAATAAATTTAAGTCATGGTGCAACAGAAAGTATTACCGATCCTCTTACCGATAAAGTTAAGGATATCGAGCGCAGGGGCTTTGCGGCTGGATTAAAATTATTGCGTGCACAGGTTCGTCATCTTGGAACAGAACAAAACTTACAAATTATGAAAAGTATCTTTGAATACCTAAATGACAAGATTGATTTGTCTTTTAAAACAGAAGTTCAAGATTTGATTACTGAAAAGACACCTGATGGGCACGTCGTTAAGGGGATCAAGCTAAAAGGTGATAAAGACGTTTTTGCAGAAAAGGTTGTTATTACTCCTGGACGTGATGGTTCGAAATGGTTGACAGAGATTTTGAAATCTCGTCGCCTGAAGATGACTAGCAATCAAGTCGATATCGGTGTTCGTGTCGAGACATCTGACATTGTCATGCAGGAGATTAATGAGAATTTATATGAAGGGAAATTTGTTTTTAATACATCCGTTGGTACACGAGTACGGACGTTTTGCAGCAATCCTTCAGGCCATGTGGTTGTTGAAAATCACTCAGGTATCATGCTTGCAAATGGGCATGCCTACAAGGATCCGAAGCTTGGAAGTCCAAATACAAATTTCGCCTTGCTTGTCTCTCATACATTTTCTGAGCCTTTTGATAAGCCGAACGAATATGCACACGAGGTGTCCCGACTTGCGAACTCCCTTTCCAATGGCGGCCTAATCGTACAAAAATACGGCGACATTTTAAAAGGCAGACGTTCAACGGAAAGAAG
Source organism: Neobacillus sp. CF12 (assembly GCF_030348765.1). Classification (GTDB taxonomy): domain Bacteria; phylum Bacillota; class Bacilli; order Bacillales; family Cytobacillaceae; genus Neobacillus. Next base: position 5,778,569 of record NZ_JAUCEU010000007.1, read on the forward strand.
AATTAAAGAGGGATTCATCGAACCGACACTAAAAGAGGCAGTACCAGGTGACCTTGGCCTAGTTCTTCCGTATAACACACTTAAGAGTTTAATTGAGATGACGGAAGCATTAAATCAAATTACCCCAGGATTAGCCTCAGAACACACGTTGTTCTACGGGGTGGAAGCGAAATTCTATTCTGCACGACCAAAACTCAATGACCGTTTTGAATCTGAAATCAGCGGTTTGTATGTTGGCGGTGATGGCGCAGGTATTACTCGAGGCCTTGCCCAAGCAAGTGCCTGCGGCGTCTGGATTGCAAGAGATATCATTAAAAAAGCAACAACTGAAGGAAAAAAAGAGGTAGTCATGGCCTAAACCCGCTAAATTAGCGGGTTTTTCTATTCAGATTCTAGTTTCAAGAAACGTATCAGCGTTAAAATGAAGATATCAGCATTAAATATATTTTATCGGCGGTAAATCAAATATATCAGTGATACCCCCCCCCCCCCCGACCCCAAAATCAACGCAAAAAAACACAGGGAATCCATCTTCCCCTGTGCACTTAACCAATCGTAACCTTCTCTTTTGGATAATGAATTTTTTCCTGTCCACGATCCTTGCCTCTTAATATCAGTAGACACGTTACTATCCCTAATCTGCCGATAAACATCAATAAGATGATCAGGATTTTCCCAAATGTTGTTAATAACGGTGTTAATCCCATCGACAATCCGTTGGTTCCAAACGCAGATGTGACTTCAAATACCACTTGAATAAAGGTTCCTTTTTCTGTAATAGAAAGGATTAAAATTGAGACTAAACAGAGCGTGGCAGCAGTAGAAATCACAATAAAGGATTTAATCACATCCTCACTATGAAGTTCTCTTCTAAATATTTTAATAGAACCTTTTCCTCTTGCATAAAAGAATATGGCTAGTAAAACAATCGCAAAGGTTGTAGTCCGAATCCCACCGCTGGCGCTGCTGGGTGAACCTCCGATAAACATCAGTACTGACATGAAAAGCTGATTACTCGGTGTGAATTCATTCAAATCCATCGTGGCCAATCCCGCACTTTTGGTGGTGGCAGAATTAAATAAGGAATAGAAGAATGTTTCGTGCCAAGATTTATCGGCAAAAAAATGATAACTATCGAGTAAATAAATCATAATGCCGCCGAATATGGTTAAGATGACAAAGGTTGCAGTCGTTAATTTCGTAAATAAAGTAAAATGATATCTTCTTTTACTTTTCAAACTTAAAAAGAATTCATAAACCTCGACGATAACCGGGAATCCAATCGCCCCAATTATCATTAATAAGATAATAACTGTCTGAACAAAGTAATCATTGCTAAAAGGTATTAATGATCCCCCAGTAATATCAAACCCAGCATTCGTAGTGGCACTTATAGACCCGAAAAATCCATGCTTAAAAGCAGATAAGGGACTGTCAAAGTATTTCAAGAAGCGTATTCCTAAAATGATTCCGCCGATAAATTCAAATGAAATGATGATAATAAAAATCCGTTTCGCAAGCTGCACCAAACCAGACAAGTTCGATTGATTTTGATCCACCATGATTAGTTGGCGTTCCTTTAATCCAACTTTTTTACCAATCATTATCCATAGGAAGGTACTTAGTGACATTACACCTAATCCTCCTATTTGGAGGATAATACATAACAGAAATATTCCAAAATTATTAAAGGTATCTTTTATTGAGATGACACTTAGTCCTGTTACACTGACGGCGCTCGCGGAAGTAAATAAGGCATCAATAAAACTTAAGGATACATTTTCATGATGTGCCCATGGTATTAATAGAAGTAAAGTTGAAATGATTAAAGCAGATAAGTAAAAAATAACAATTAACTGAATCGTTGATAATTCTCTCTTTTTAGATAGTGACCTATTCGATTTATTCATTTAATCCATCCTTATATAAATCTAAGTGTTATTTTATATTAACCGCCCTCAAAAGTAAAAGATAGTTTTCCCACTAGAATTTTCTGACATTTTTCTATATGCTAGAATTATTAGTAAAGGATGCCAGGAGGACTATGGATATGATCACAAAGCTGAAATCCTTATATGACCGCAAAAGTTTTTATCAAGCTTTAGATATCATAAATCAAGAGATACATGTTTTAAAATCGCTGCGCTTTACTGAATTGAAACAGGAGCTTAACAGAATCAAGTCAGCCGAAGAATTTCAGGTTTTAATTCGTTTTACAGACCATTTTTTGATGTATCATTATAGTTCTTTTTTAGTTCGTTATGCTTATCGAAGATTCCCTTGCGTATTAACGCTTTCTTGGTATTGTGAGGAACTTCTTGATAATGGAAAGCTAATAGAAGCAGATGAACTTATTTCAGCTGCAATTGCCGAAATTCAAGAAGAGGATCTCGATTGTGAGGAAGTGGAAAGGCTATACTTTTGTAAGATTCGTTGTTTGCTTGAAATGAAGTTATTTAGTCAAGCTGAAATGCTACTAGAAAAAGTAAAAGAATCCTCCCGCCCACTTTATGACAAGCTGGGGTATGTGTTCATGCATATAGGGAACAGAGAGAAGGCGGAGGAGTACTTTCAACAGGGCCTGAATGATCCTGAAAAAGGACGTCTATGTTACTTGCTGCTAGCTGATTTGAAAGCTTCAAAAGGACAAATTGAAGAGTCACTAGCTCTCATTGAGAAGGCAGAGAAACTCTTTCCTGACACACCTTCCTTTCTGCTAGAAAAAGTGAAACGCTACCGGGATCTCGGTAAAATGATTGAAATGCTGGAATTGATTCAGGAGTTGAATGAGAGAATTCCTGAGCATGCATTTCATAAATATTTTAACCGCTTAACAAAAATTGCCTACTACCAATTAGGTGAATTTGATCTCCTTAGCAATGAAGATACAGGGAAGAAATCCATTTTTACGGTTAAAAACGAACAAGGGGAATTGATAAAGCTTTCTATCAAACCCATTATTCAAAAAAGTAATTATTGTGTTCCCGCAAGCTTGGAGATGATTCTGACCTACTTTGGACTGAACATCACTCAAGATGAAATTGCTGCCCATATTTTTGACTTTACAGGCTCGAAGCTCTCGACAACTGTTGATTATCTTGAAAATAACGGATTTGCATGTCGATATTTTATGGGCAATAAAGAGTTATATCTTGAACTTTTGAAAAAGAATATTCCGATTCTATTAAGTGTTGATTTTGAACATTCTTCTCATGTTCAAGTCATGACAGGCTATGACAGTCGGTTTGATTTTTATCATATCCAAGAACCGAATCTACTGGACACGATGTATATGGCAGCAAGTGATCTAGAAATGGCGAATGCATCGACTAGTTATATGTCCATCGTATGTGTACCAAAGGATAGAGCAAATGAGCTATCTTTTTTATCAAAGGAAGAGGATAATTATTTCCGCCGTGTGCAGGATTTAGGCGAAAAACTGGAAGAGGATGAAGGAAAATACAAAGAGATTTTTCTAGGATTCTTACAGGCGAACATTGATATTCCTTACACCCCCATTTATGTTGTAAAGCATTTTTCCTTTGAAGAGTATAGTGACTTTATTGTTCAATGTGCCCAAAGGCTGTTGTCGTCCTATCCTGAAAATGATTTTATGAATTTGCATGTGGCCCAAGCATATATGCGTCTCCACAAGATGGAACAAGCCAGAGAGCAGTTAAAACATACAGCCCGGAAAACTTTCTCTCCACTCTATCATTTTCTTAACGGTAGAATTGCGCTTTACTTCGATGAAATGACAGACGCAATACACTATTTTAGAAACTCTTTGCAGCTTGACCCGGATCAATACTACACATGGAGCTATCTTGCACTAGCATATCTATACTCTGAAGATGTTCAGAAAGCAAATTATTTCTCTTCTATTAGTATGGACCTTGCACCGAAAGAAAGGTTTGTTCGTATTAATCATGCCGCTCTGTTAATTGAAAAGCAGGAGTATAGTGAAGCACGGAGCATTTACGACCAGTTAATTCGCGAAGTGCCAGAGGATGGTCATGCATGGTATGAACGGGCGCGTTTGGACCAGAAGCTTGGAAAAATAAGAAAGGCATTGCGAGGCTATTTAATGGCAATCAAGCTGGAAGAAAATGTTCCGTTTGCTGTCATGGCTGCTGCTGACCTATATGACTACGAACTGGATGAGCCTGCAAAAGCAGAAGAGATATTACAATCAAGCTTAAATGTTACGAATTCTGCTCAACTCCTAATCCGTCTCGGGGATTTCTATCGCGAACACGAGGAAATTGATAATTGTATAGATTGTTTTCAAAAATGTATCGATATGTTTCCAAATGAAGGATTAGCTTATATTGGATTGGCAGAAGTTGTTGCTAGTAAAGAGAATAAGGAAAAAGCAATTGAGTTCCTTAAAAACCATACTTCCAGATTTGATAAGGATAGTGAATACTTGATTAATAGTGGCCGAATGTTGGCAGAATGGGCATTGGAGGAAGACATTCAACCTCTGCTAGAAGAAGCCATCGAACTGATTGAAAGTGGAATCAACCATATTCATTCCAAATTTAATGAAGCATTAGAGCTTTATGTAAAAATAGTCGAAGAAACACCATTCGTTAACAGAGCCATTGAGTTTCTAAAAGATAGTTTCACTAATAATCCTAGAGTAATAGAATTCAAATGCTATGAGGGAACGTTATACGAAGAAAAACAGCACTATTCATCCGCATTGGAATGTTACAACGCTGCCATACAGGTGAAGGAGGATTCTTTCCCTTATTACAGGATTGGTGAAATCTACTTTAATCTCGAATTGTATGAACTTGCAGCAAATGCATATGAAACTTGTATAGAAATTGAACCTAAACTTGAGCCTGCATATTTGCGGCTTGCAGAAATTGCTTCTAATAATGAAAATCACGAGAAAGAGGCTGAATATCTCTTACGTCTACTTGAAATTGCACCTCTAAGTGTCAATATTGAGTACTTGGTTTCGATTTTAGATGATGCTAGACTGAGACAATTACTGGTTGACTTGCACTCCTTGCCAAAAGGGATAGATAAAATTTGGAAACTCGATGCAGAAGCCTATGTATATGGGGCTTTAGGTGAAACACACTTAGAACAGGAAAAGGTAACGGAAGCTCTCCTTTTGGAACCAGGCTTTTCAGAATTGACACATCATCAGGCTAAAATTTTTATTAGAGCTAAAAAATGGAAGGAAGCTCGTTCAATTCTTACTTCGATTTTAAATAAGGAACCTGAGAATGGTGAAGTATATAAATTGCTTATCATTTATACATCTGCTGCAAATAAATGGTCAAGACTCCCGAATATCCTTATGAAACTAAATGGGGAAGATAAGGTTAGAAGCACAAGGTTTTTATTAGCAGCCGAGGCAGGTAAACAATTTATTATCGATATGAACTGGCTTGATGAAGAAGAAGGAAATGCATTTGGTCGATTTGTCTCGAAATTAAAGAACCGTACCAAGCAAATAAATCTTTTCGGTGTTATCATTGAGCTTTACGAAATGGCGATAAAATTAGATAAAAATAATTTATCTGCGGTTAGTCATTTCGCGCGATTTTATGAGCATTTTGAACTAGTTGAGGATTCCATTAAGATTTTGCAAAAGGCCTTAAAAAAATTATGGGATGATCGACTCGCCTATCAGTTAGGGATGAATTACTTGTATGTAGAAGATTACTCATCTGCCCTTCCCCTATTTGAACGCCTAGTAAACAGTGATTCTGATGATACTCATCTCCGCTATTTGGCTGCGGTGATTCATTGTGAAATGGGTGAAACAAGTTTAGCAGAACAAATGATGTTGAGGATAATCGAAGTGAATCCTCACGAGCAGAGCGTCCATTTACGTTTAGGCAGTTTATACAATGAACAAGGGAGAAATTTAGAGGCGAAAGATGTTCTTGAAAAAGGGAAGGACTACCATCCATACGACTCCGACATCACAGATGAGCTTGAACGGACCTACCAGCATTTAGAAAATTCAATGGTACTAAGTAACTAAAAACAGATACGCACTGCGTATCTGTTTTTTTCTTCCTATAAATAAGATGAAAGTATTAAAATCTACGCTCATACAATGAACTAAAAGGGGAAGTGGTGTAGTGTTGGAACGGACGTATCTCATAAAACCATCACTCGATGATACCTTGCCGATGATTGATTATGGCATAGGGATATATTTGTATGATATGGAAGGTAAAAAATATCTTGACGGTGCCTCGGGTGCGGTCACCGCTAACATTGGTCATGGTGTTACCGAAATTATCGAAGCGATGCAAGAGCAGGCAAAAAAAATCTCGTTTGTCTACCGCTCACAATTTACCAGTGAAGCAGCAGAAAAGCTGGCTGAAAAAATTTCAGCACTAACCCCAGCTGACCTCAATTGGTGCTTTTTTGTCAATAGCGGCTCTGAAGCGGTAGAAACCGCAATGAAAATGGCGATTCAATACTGGCAGGAGAAAGGTATCCATACGAAAACGAAGGTGCTATCTAGGTGGGTTAGTTACCATGGAATCACGTTAGGAGCGCTTTCTTTGTCTGGTCACACGGGCAGGCGAGCACGATTTGTTCCGCTGCTAGAGGACTTTCCAGTCATCAATCCCCCGTACTGCTATCGTTGCCCCTACAACCTCGAAGCCCCTTCTTGCGGCTATCTTTGTGCACAAGAATTAGAGCAAGCAATCAAACGAATCGGTGCAAATCATATTGCGGCCTTTATCGCTGAACCCGTTATTGGTGCTGCTGGCGGGGCGATTGCACCACCGAAGGATTATTTTAAGACAATCAAAAAGATCTGTGAGGCAAACGATATCCTATTTATTGCAGATGAGGTTATGACTGGTTTTGGGCGGACGGGATCGATGCTCGCCATGGAACAATATGGTGTAATTCCAGATATTGTGGCTTTAGGGAAAGGGATGGGTGCAGGTTATGCACCGATTGCTGCTGCGCTTGCCAGTGAAAAGGTAATTGAACCTATTTTAGCGGGAACAAAAGTGGTAATGAGCGGTCATACTTTAAGTGCTAATCCACAATCCTGTGCTGTTTCGCTAGCCGTACTGGAGTATTTGGAAAAAAATAAGATTGTCAGTGAAGTAGAATCAAAGGGAGATTACTTAAAGAACAGGCTTCTGAAATTAAAAAATGACTATTCCTTTATCGGTGATGTTCGCGGAAAAGGTTTATTACTGGGAATTGAATTTGTAGAGGATGCAACAACCAAAACACCCTTTTCTAGAGAGGCATTGGTGACCCAAAAAATGATTTCCTTCGCGAAGGAAAAAGGGCTGCTTGTTTATCCAGCAGGTGCTGGTATTGATGGTGTCAATGGTGACTCCATCATAATCTCCCCGCCATTAACGATTACCAAAGATGAATTAGATGACTTGCTAACTCTACTCAAAGCAACTTTCGATGCATTTACAATGGAATTGAAGTCAGGTGGTGTTTGAATGGAAAATCCATTTGGAAAGATTACAACCTTAGAGAAGGTGCTGGAGCTCTTTTTTAACGGGATGACCTTAATGTTTGGGGGATTTGGCGGTGTAGGAACCCCGCCAACCCTGATTGATGCTATTCTCGAAAAAGGTGTAAAAAATCTAACCTTAATTGGAAATGATACAGGATTTCCACATATCGGTATTGGCAAATTAGTCAGTCAAGATAGGGCATTAAAGGTGATTGCTTCACACATTGGCTCCAATCCAATAGCCGGTAAACTCATGCATGAAGGAAGGCTCGAGGTGGAGTTTTCGCCGCAAGGGATATTAGCAGAAAGAATTCGTGCTGGCGGTGTCGGTCTTCCTGCGATTCTAAGTGATATCGGTATGGATAATGAACTCGTATCAAAAAACAAACCTCATTTTCTCCTAAACGGAAAGGACTACTTAATTGAAACAGCGTTAACTGCAGATGTATCAATCATTTATGCTAAAAAAGCAGACCCCTATGGAAATTTAATTTATGACAAAAGTGCACGAAATACGAATCCACTTGTGGCAATGGCTGGAGATATTACGATTGCAGAGGTAGAGGAAATTGTTCCACTTGGCAATCTCGACCCTGATGAAATCATTACCCCTGGAGTGTTCGTGGATCATATTATCCCTTCAAAGGGGGTGAACTGGAAATGGGCTTGGGAGTAGATTTTCGCAACACAATCGCAAAAAGAGCAGCAGAAGAAATCACCAATGGAATGGTTGTTAACCTTGGTATAGGTATTCCGTCTCTCGTTCCCAATCATTTGCCGAAGAGCATGATGGTGATGTTTCATGCTGAAAATGGGATTACAGGGATGGGACCTAGTCCAGAAGTGGGAAGAGAAGATGAGAATTTATGTAATGCCGGTGGTTTTCCAGTCACCTTAACCCAGGGTGGTTCTTACTGTGATAGTGCCATCGCCTTTGGGATGATTCGTAGAGGACGAGTGGATATTACGATTCTGGGTTCCCTTCAGGTTAGCAGGCAGGGTGATTTAGCCAATTGGATTGTTCCGGGAAAAAAAGTACCTGGGATGGGTGGTGCCATGGAACTTGCCCAAAAGGCGCGAAAAGTGATTGTGTTAATGAATCATTGTGATAAAGCTGGAAATCCGAAAATTGTTAAAACATGTACGTTACCATTAACATCGGCTGCCTGTGTGGATATGATTATCACGGAATTAGCTGTTTTCATGGTGACTCCCGAAGGATTATTGCTAACAGAATTGTTCCCGCCTTATGACTTACAAGAGGTAGTAAATAAAACAGAATGTGAGTTTACGGTAAGTGAAGTTGTCCGCAAGATATCCTATTAATCTCACCTATTCCTAATAAGAAGGAGGGAAAGTGTTGTCAAAACATGAAGAAACCATTAAACAATGGCTAAAGGACAATCGTGCGAGAGGAACTAGGTTCTTACAGATTCTCGTCCAAGAAAATAGTATACGAGGAAACGAGAGTAGTGCGCAGGCGGTTATTATTGAAAAATGTCGTCAGTTAGGGTTACATCTCGATATTTGGGAAATTGATCGAAACGAACTCAGCCAGCATGAGGCGTTCTGCTGTGATCGGCAAAGCTTTGAAGGAAATCCGAATGTTGTTGCGGTATTAAAAGGGACTGGCGGTGGAAAGTCGATCATTCTAAATGGACATATCGATGTAGTCCCTGTAGGTGATGAGAAGAACTGGGAACATGACCCTTTTAGCGGACATATTGAGTGTGGAAAGCTGTATGGACGTGGAAGTACAGATATGAAGGGTGGTACTGCTGCCTTAATCATGGCAATAGAAGCGATTATATCCACGGGTATTAAGCTAAAAGGGGATATTATTTTTCAGAGTGTAATCGAAGAGGAAAGCGGCGGTGCTGGCTCACTTGCTGCGGTTCTAAGAGGCTATACTGCAGATGGTGCCATTATTCCAGAACCGACGGGTATGAAAATTTTTCCGAAACAGCAGGGTTCCATGTGGTTTAGAATCACTGTAAAAGGAAGGGCAGCACATGGAGGAACGAGATATGAAGGGGTAAGTGCCATTGAGAAGGCGGTATTGGTTATCCAAAAACTGCAACAACTGGAGAAGAATCGAAATATTAAAATCACAGACCCTCTATTTAACAATATTCCGATACCTATCCCGATTAATATCGGAAAAATAAATAGTGGTGAATGGCCGTCATCTGTTCCAGATTTAGCTGTGATTGAAGGGAGAATGGGGGTATCGCCTGAAGAAACGATATCGGCTGCTCAAGGAGAAATGGCTGCAGTTATGAAGGAACTCAATGAACAAGACGAATGGTTCCAAAAAAATCCTTTGGAAATCGAATGGTTTGGGGGAAGATGGCTTCCTGGTAACCTAGAAGTGGATCATCCATTAATGAAGACACTTTCTGCTAGTTTTCTAGAAGTGAAGGGAGAACAACCGGTCATTGAGGCAAGTCCATGGGGGACGGATGGCGGAATTCTATCAAATGTGGGGAATACGCCGGTAGTTGTATTCGGACCGGGCATTACAGCGACTGCACATGATGCGAATGAACACATTCAGTTGGAGGATTTGTTTGCAGCAAGTAAGATTATTGCTCTAACCTTATTAAAGTGGTGTGAAGTCAGTGAAGAAGAAACCCCTCCGTTATAGTAAAATTTGCTACAATAGTAAATAATGAACGTTTTACAGTTTGGAGGGAAAAAGATGAAAAAGGATTTGTGGATAGGTGGAGAATATCGAAAACCTGCTTCCTATATGGAACTGAGAAATCCGTATAACTTGGAACTGCTAGCGGAGATCGGGACTGCTGACGTAGAGGATGTCCAGTCAGCAATAAGTGCAGCACATCAGGCTCAAACAATTATGGCAGAAATGCCTGCATTTGAACGGGCCGAAATCCTTGAAAAAGTGGCAGGCTCTCTTAAGCAAGACCGTGAAGAATGTGCGAGATTAATTGCCATTGAGGCAGCAAAACCGCTAAAGGCAGCTAGAGCCGAGGTCGACAGAACCATTATGACCTATACCTTTGCTGCACATGAAGCGAGAAGAATTCATGGTGAAACGGTACCGATGGACGCTGCGCCTGGTGGTCAGGGCAGGCTTGCTTTTACGATTCGGGAACCATTAGGTGTTATTGCCGCGATTACCCCGTTTAATTTCCCTATGAATCTGGTTGCCCATAAAGTGGGTCCGGCGATTGCCGCAGGAAATAGCATTGTCCTAAAGCCAGCAAGTCAAACACCGTTATCAGCTTATAAGATAGCTGAATACTTTCATTCTGCAGGCTTACCTGCAGGAGCCTTAAATGTCATCACTGGCAGCGGAAGTAAAATTGGCGATGTATTACTGAAAGACGAACGGATAAAAATGATTACCTTTACCGGAAGTCCAGAGGTTGGAACCTATATCCGTGAAAACTCTGGTTTAAAACGTGTCACACTGGAGTTAGGATCGAATTCAGCGTTAATTGTTGATGATGGTGTCGGGCTGGATACTGTAATCCCTAGAATTGTAAATGGAGCCTTTGCCTATCAGGGGCAGGTCTGTATTTCAATCCAAAGAATTTTTGTTCATGCGAACCTATTTGAAACCTTTGTTGATCAATTTGTAAGTGAGACCCAAAAGTTAAAAGCAGGGAATCCACTAGAGGAAGATACCGACATTTCTGCGATGATTACACGTGGCGACGTGGAGCGAACGAAAGAGTGGGTAGATGAAGCCGTCAACCATGGGGCACAGTTGAGGTTTGGTGGTAACTCTGAAGGCGGTATCTTTCAGCCGACCGTTTTAGTGAACGTACCTGCCAGCGAAAAGGTAAGTTGTGAAGAAGTTTTTGCACCTGTTGTCCATATCAATACCTTTACAGAATTTGAAGAAGCTATCACACTTGTAAATGATTCTAAATTTGGTTTACAAGCAGGAATCTTCACGAATGATATCCATAAAGCACTTCGAGCAGCAAAAAAACTTGAGGTTGGCGGAGTCATGATTAATGAGATACCTACTTTCCGAGTTGATCAAATGCCTTATGGCGGAGTAAAAATGAGCGGAATGGGACGTGAAGGCATTAAGTATGCAGTGGAAGAAATGACGGAACTTAAGCTAATCAGTTTTAAAACGGAGTAGAAGAATGTCTGGCTGATTATCCAGTCAGACATTTTTTTCACTATCAGGAAGGAGCCTGTGAGATGAATCAAAGTGCTTCCACCATTCTTATCGAGGAAGGTAATTTTTTTCTAGAAGTTTATCTTGACCCTTTTAATAAAAGGATACGAATTGACGATTACCGCGGCAATATTCATTTAGCGCTCGAAAAAGCGGAAGAATTAGCCCGTACCCACAATGCGGAAAAATTAATTATGAAAGCTCGGTTAGAGGATTATTTACACCTTTATGAAAAAGGGTTACAGCCGGAAGCGATAGTTGATCGCTATTTTCTTGGTTCTGATGCTCACTTTTTTTCAAAGTTTTATAGTGCAGAACGAAAGAAGAGTGACCATTGGTTGACGGAGGATGGCATGATTCACAGCATTTATCAATTAGACACATCCCTTGATAAACCGTTTCCTCCTAAGGAGTATGAATTAAAGAAAGCAGATGAAGAATGTGCCGGGGAACTTGCAGGATTGTACCGCCAAGTTTTTAAAATCTATCCTACACCATTACATGACCCTGAATATGTGAAAAAGACGATGAAGGAAGGGACTGTTTATTACGTTTTCTTTTATCAGGGGAAAGTTGTCAGTGCCGCTTCGGCAGAAGTGAATTCTTTTTATAAAAATGCAGAATTAACCGATTGTGCTACCTTAAAGGAACATCGGAAATATGGGTTGATGAAAATTCTTCTCCGTGAGTTAGAGGGTGAACTGAAAAGGCAAGGGATATTCTGTGCCTATTCGATCGCGAGGAGTTTATCCTTTGGAATGAATGCGGTGCTGTACCAGCTTGGATATAAGTATCGTGGACGCTTCATAAATAACTGCTATATTTACGACAAGTTAGAGGATATGAATATGTGGATAAAGAATCTGGCAAACTGCTAACTTTTCGGCTAGAGGTGACGAATTTTCGGCACTTTTTTATAGGGAGGTGAAGGAATGGTTCAATTAACAGCATTAACCCAAGAAGTTCTCTCAGCCATTTTAAAAACCATCGATGAAGGAATTCATGTAGTCAATACAGAGGGTAAAACGATTTTTTATAATGAAGTTGCGGCAAGACATGATGGTATGGATGTAAAGGAAGTACAAGGAAAACATCTGATAGACGCTTTTCCCTCCTTAACAGAGAATTCAAGCACTCTGCTCCGGGTGATTAAAACAGGGAAACCTATTTATAATCAGACACAGGTTTATGTCAATATGCATGGAACACGGATTGATACGATTAATACGACACTTCCAATTTTTGTAGACAAGGAGATTATTGGCGCAGTTGAGATTGCAAAGGATTATTCCCGGATGAAGCAATTAGCGGAAAGTCTCTTAGATTTACAAAAAAATGTAAATAAAAATAGTAAGAAAAAAACATTGAAGAACGTCAAGTATACGTTAGATGATTTAAAGACTGTTAATCCTACGTTTCAGAATATGAAGAACGAAGCTAGAAAGTTGGCAAAATCAGATTCCCCGATTCTGGTGTACGGAGAAAGCGGTACAGGTAAGGAGTTGTTTGTCCAAGGTATTCATCATGCATCCCTTCGTGGTGATGGTCCGTTCATTGCTCAAAACTGTGCAGCTATTCCCGAAACCCTGCTCGAAAGTATTCTTTTTGGAACAGCGAAAGGCAGTTATACAGGCGCTGTTGAGAGAAAAGGTCTATTCGAACTGGCAGATGGAGGGACACTGTTTCTAGATGAACTTCATACGATGCCGATTGAGCTTCAGGCTAAGTTGTTACGAGTTTTAGAGGATGGAATGATAAGAAGAGTTGGAAGCGCACAAAACATCGCTGTGGAAGTCCGTGTCATTGCAGCGATGAATGTCCATCCAAATACTGCCCTTCAAAATCAAAAGCTCCGCTCAGATCTTTATTACCGTTTGAATGTGTTTACTTTTTCACTGCTGCCTATTAGAGATCGCAAAGAGGATATCCTGTTCCTGACCCACTATTTTATTACGTTTTTTAATCAGAAATTGCATAAAAGGATTAAAGGAGCAGAAAAGAAATTGGAAAGCTTTTTTATGAGTCATCCTTGGCCGGGTAATGTACGGGAATTAAAGCATTGTATTGAATACATGATGAATGTGTGCGAGGGAGAATTCCTTCGTATGGATGACTTGCCTATTATGATGAAGCAGCAGGCGGCACCAAGTGAAAAAGTCGATAAAGATCTCTCCTTAAGAAAAAATATGGAAGTGTTAGAAAAACAACTTATTGACAAGGCACTTAATTTGACAGATGGAAACATAAACCAAGCGGCCAAGCTATTGGAAATTCCAAGGCAAACACTGCAATACAAAATCAAAAAGATAAAGGATTAGCTGCCGAAATATAGGCGTTTTTTTTTTTTTTTTCATTAGAAACACGTAATAATCAAATCCTTACCCGGACTAAGTGCATTGGCATAATTCTTGCATAATATCTAAGTAAAGCAGGGTAAGGAGGAATTTTACATGAAACATACATTATACAAGCCGAATCGGCATTGGAAAGATATAGAGCTTTGGAAGGATGTAACAGAGGAGCAATGGAATGATTGGCTCTGGCAGTTAACAAACACCATTCGGACATTGGAGGATTTAAAAAAGGTAATTAACTTAACTCCAGATGAAGAAGAAGGAGTTAGAATCTCAACAAAAACAATTCCATTAAATATTACACCCTATTATGCTTCACTCATGAACCCTGATGATCCACGCTGCCCAATTCGGATGCAATCTGTTCCGATTTCTAAAGAAATTCATAAGACGAAATATGATCTTGAAGATCCCCTTTATGAAGATGAAGATTCACCAGTACCAGGTTTAACACATCGTTACCCAGATCGCGTTCTATTTCTTGTCACCAATCAATGTTCGATGTACTGCCGCTACTGTACGAGAAGACGATTCTCAGGACAAATAGGGATGGGTGTCCCGAAGAAACAGCTGGATGCAGCAATAAACTATATCCGGCAAACACCGCAAGTACGGGATGTGTTAATTTCTGGCGGAGATGGGCTGCTCATTAATGATACGATCCTTGAATATATTTTGAAAAATCTTCGTGAAATTGATCATGTTGAAATTATTCGAATCGGTACAAGAGCACCTGTGGTCTTCCCGCAAAGAATCACTGAAAATCTCTGTAACATCTTAAAGAAATATCATCCAATTTGGCTGAATACTCATTTTAATACATCGATCGAAATAACCGAGGAATCCAAGAAGGCCTGTGAAATGCTTGCTAATTCAGGTGTCCCTGTTGGAAATCAATCGGTCATCCTCGCAGGTATCAACGACAGTGTTCCAATTATGAAAAAGCTGATGCATGACCTCGTGAAAATCCGGGTTCGCCCTTATTATATATATCAATGTGACCTTTCTGAAGGAATTGGCCATTTCCGGGCACCTGTTTCCAAAGGGCTTGAAATTATTGAGGGACTACGTGGACATACAAGCGGTTATGCGGTGCCAACTTTTGTGCTAGACGGTCCAGGTGGTGGCGGGAAAATTTCACTTCAGCCTAATTATTTAATCTCACAAAGTGCAGAAAAGGTTGTCCTCAGGAACTTTGAAGGAGTGATTACCTCTTATCCAGAACCAGAAAATTATAAACCAGGTACAGCAGAGGGCTATTTCAAAGAGATTTACCCAGATATGGAGGAAAAACGATCGAATATTGGAATCGCAGGAATCATGAATGACCAGCATTTCAATCTAGTTCCAGAGGGCTTAACAAGATTAAATCGCCGAAAAGAATATCATCAAGATCCTACCCATTCATCACTGAAGGATAAACGAAGTAAGCGTGATGTATTGAAGGAAAAGAAATTTCAGGCACTTCAAAACAAACCGGCACCTACAGAAAAAACAGATTCTGATGGTGACTCCGCACTGAAGGAATAGAGGGATGAAGATGGAATTAGTATGTGAATGGTGCGGGAGTGCAGCCAAAAATGGGGAGAATACCGTCTATTGGGAACTTCCTGACGGCACAAGAGCCATTCAAATAGAAGGAACCCCCGCAGTGGTTTGCGATAAATGTAACATGGTCTATCAAACAGATGAAACAACTAAAGCCATTGAAGACCAACTGTTTTTAATTGATACGAAAAAAATTGGTAAAAGCATCACTTATGAAGAGTTAATGGCATTGCCTAGACTCTTAAAAAGGAACTATTTTGATTTTACCTCATAAATCAAAACCCCTATCAGCCGATAGGGGTTGTTTACTTACGTTTGAATATGTTTTGCTGCATTTTTTCTTGCCCGTAAAAATTTCACTAGGTTTAATACGATGGTTTTCATAACTGCGTAAAACGGGATTGCCAGGACCATCCCTAAAACACCGGCTAGATTTCCAGCAGCCAGCAATATAATGATGATGGTTGCTGGGTGGGTGTCTAAGCTTTTTCCAAGAATGAGCGGCGATAACACATTTCCTTCAATTTGTTGTGCAATGAGAATAACTACAACGACTAACAACGCTTTAGTAGGAGAATCAAATAGTGCAACGATAACAGCGGGTGCTCCTCCAAGAATTGGTCCGATATAAGGAATAATATTGGTAAAAGCTACGATTAAGGCCATTACGAGTGCAAAGGGTAAATCAATAATTAGGTATCCGATAAAAGCTAGCGTACCTACAGCCAAAGCAACCGTAACTTGTCCTTGTATATAGGCAGAGAGTGTATCACCTGTCTCTTTTAAAATGGATAAACCTTCCTCCCTGTAGGCAGTGGGAAGGAATTTTGAGATTGCTGAAGGGAACCTGTGTCCATCTTTAAACATATAGAATAATAAAAAGGGTACCGTTACGAGAATGATTGCAATATTCGTAATCACACCAAGAATATTCGTTATGCTGCCAGTAATCGTGTTCGGAAGCGTATTTGCAAATTCAATAAGTCTTTCCTGAACTGTCTCAAGAATATCCTTTTGCTCATCCATCACCCATTTAAATTCGGTTGATTGTACGACTTTATCAAAAAACTGCATGGTTTTATCTGCATACACTGGAAGCTCATTTGCAAGGGCCGTAAATTGTTTGGTAATGGCTGGTATTAAATTTCCAATCGCAAGTACACAAATGAGGATAAATACAACATAAATGATAATGATGGCTAATAGCCTGGGTACTTTATGACGTTGTAGAAAATTAACAACAGGGTTAAGGAGAAAATAAAGAAATCCTGTGATTAGAATCGGAAAAAAGATGGTCGAAAAAAAGATTCCGATTGGTTCAAATAAGAACGATATCTTGGTGGAAACCCAAATGATGGTTAATATTAACAGAACCTGTATTAACCAGTATTGAAATTTTTTCTTTGCCAATGTATGTACCTCTGTTTCTAATTTATTTGGTAAAATTATATCAAATTTATGAAAATATACCAATGATTCCTATCTTAGTTATAAAAAAATGGTGCTGGACGTCCAATTCGTCATCCGTTATAGTATCAATAAGAAATTCTTGTCCCATTGATGGAAAGAAAGGCGAAATGTATGATTAAATCCTTTTATCACTTTCTAATGAAATACCGGCACCCTGAACCAAAGGATGCCATTAGTGTTTTTGCAAACGAGGCTTTTTTGGATCATAGCTTCCCAAAAATATCGAAAGACTACCACGAACTCAGTTCCTACTTGGAATTTAACGGCCATTATTTAAATTCCATGTCTGTATTTGATGAGGCATGGGATCTTTATTTGCTATCGGAAAGTAAATCAAAATAATCTAATACCTTTAAATCGCCTTTAGCAAAAGAGGCGATTTTTCTTTTTCTCCAATGTGAGCGATATATCAATTGGTGCATATACTATTGTAATCAAAATTCACGACTCATCATTGAGAGGATGGAGGATATGAAAAGAAGGAATATACCGAAGTATAAGGTCGGTGATACGGTCGTGATAACGATGTATGGTACAGTAGGCAAAATAACAGATGTTAAGTGGCTTGACGGGAATTACGTATACGAAGTGAATGAAAGTGATGGTCTTTTTGTTGAATCAGGGCTTCAGCTCCTTTCTGAATATGAAGGAACTTTGGTGGAACAAGAACAAATAGATATTGAATATAAATTCTTTTTCGGAGATTTAGTTCAGGTTGCGGGATATGGGGCTGATTTGTTTAAGATTGTCGGATTTCGTACAGAGATTTGGCGCTACAAAGAGGATGCGTGGGAGGATGTAATTTACGAACTTTCAAGGATTAGTGATGGGGAATGGCTAGAAGCGGGTGAAGAGGAAATGACACTCGTAGCAGATGCTGAGAGTGCTGACACGTTTATCCAAAAGTTAGGGCTGCTGTACTTAGTTAATAACGAAGAGAAGCAGCAGGTCGCAATTTCCAAAACACAAAAAAATATCGTAAGAAAAGCAGAACTTGAAGAAATTGAACGGAAAAAGGAAAAGAAACAGTTAATTGATAATTTATTAGATATATTTAATGACTACAAAATTTTATATACCATTTTCCACGACCAAGAGTACTATCAAGTGATGCGAGTAATTCTAAGGAAATTGAAAAGTGTCGTAAGTGATGATGGTAAAAGCCATGTCTAGCTTCTACCACCAGGATATTGACACGAATAAGTAAAGGACCAAAGGAATCCCACCCCATTTGATTAGAAAAAATAGGCTGTCCAATATTTTCTCAAAGGCAGTGATGATAAACCCATCCTCCTGATTAACATCATCAAGAATAGCTTCAAATTTTGCTTGTAGATTTGACATACAATCACCTCATAATCGTTCTTTTTATTCATCCTATGCTTGTCCAAAGAAAAAAAGACATATAAATCTTTTATTTTGCTCTCTATGTTTAAGTTGCTGAATATTTACCGATTCTTCTAGAAGTAAATAGCATGAATGAGCAGAATTCATCATACATTCTGTAAAAAGGGGGCGATGCTATGAGAGAAATTGAAGTATTTATTGATACGGAAGAGATTGCTGAATTTTTCTTTCATGAGCTGGTGAAAAGAGGATACGTTCCTACGGAAGAAGAATTGGAAGAAATCGCAGATATCACCTTCGAGTATCTCATCGAGAAAAGTATTATCGACGAAGAAGTAGAAGATGAATAGGTAAAAACTCACAAGACTTCATTCATCTTTTTAATAAGAATTAACGAAAGACGAGCATTTGATTCTGCTCGCTTTTTGTTTGTGCGATTTTTTTTTGCTGTTTTTAATAATTAGTGAAACTTTACTAATTCATCACCGTATTAAGAATAGTGAAACGAGGAGGAATGATGAATGCTTAAAAAGATATTAAAATCAATTCTTGGTAGTAAACTTCATCATCAAAAAAAATATTCACATTCAAGTAATGCGTGGAAAAAAATGAACCACAATAAACATAAGCACTTGGGACATCACCACTATAAAAAGAAACATAAAAGCGGCAGTTCCTTTTCCAGTTTCTTTAGCAGTTAATCGTAATTATGTTGAAATTTTTGACATTAAAGGCTGCGAATATAATGGAAAAACGATTTCAGCAAGATGAAATCATTGTGCAACGCTATCAAATACTGAAGCATATTGGCGTAGGAAGTTATGGAAATAGCTACTTAGTTTATGACCGAGAATCACAGCAAAAGAAAGTATTAAAAGCATTACGTATCCATAAGAGAATGACAAAGGCTGGAAAAAGCGATTTTGAGCTTGAAAAAAACCTGCTCCTATCCATCAAGCATCCTGGATTCCCACGCTTTTTCGAAGCTGGCACATATAAAAATATTCCATTTTATACAATGGAGTATATAGAGGGTAAGAATTTCGAACAGCTAATCTTTCAAGATGGTCAAAAGTATTCAGAAATAGAAGCGTTTAAGATTGCCTTTAAATTGCTAGAACTTATTCACTACTTACATGAGCAACAACTAATTCATAGGGATATTCGAATCCCTAATGTGATTACAAATGGGACTGAGATTGTTCTGATTGATTTAGGGCTTGCACGCAAACGGAATCAAGATAATGAGGAAAAAGATAGTCGAAAACGGCATTTACGGAAAGAAGTAAATCCACAAGCGGACTTTTATGGTCTTGGTCATTTCATTTTGTTTTTACTGTACTCCAACTTTTCTTTTCCAGAAAAGAAGAAAGAAAGCAGTTGGGAAGAGGAATTGGAGATATCATATTATGCTAAGCACATCATCAGCAGGCTGTTACAAATAGAAGTCAGTTATGAGAGCTGTGCAGAAGTAAAATTAGATATCCAAAAATTATTTGAGGTATAGGGAGGAAGTAAAATGTCTTTTTTTGACAAAGTATTTGCTAGTGTAGGAATTGGTTCGGCTACGGTTGACACAAAGCTAGAAAGAGATAGGTATATGCCAGGTGAGACTGTAAATGGCATAGTTGAAATTAAAGGTGGAAAAGTTGAACAACAGGTAGATGATATCTATTTATCATTAAATACTACCTATTTAAAAGAATCAGATGACAAAAAGTATAATGTAACGGCTACAATTGACCGGTTTCGAATTACCAGTCCATTTACAATCGGAAAAAATGAAAGAAAAGAAATTCCTTTTTCCTTCCAGCTTCCGCTTGATACACCACTTTCAATCGGAAGGTCAAAAATTTGGGTAACGACTGGATTAGATATTAAAAATGCAGTAGATCCTGGTGATAAAGACTATATTCAAGTTGTTCCAGATCAATTAATGAATGCTGTGTTTAATGCAGTCGACAGTCTTGGCTTCCGTTTGCGGGAGGCTGATTGTGAACAAGCACCACACCGTTTACGCGGCCGCTTACCATTTGTGCAAGAATTTGAATATGTACCTACTTCCGGACCATTTCGTGGTAGATTAGATGAGTTAGAATTAGTTTTCAGGCCATCTGGTAATGGTGCGATAGACTTGCTATTACAGGTTGACCGTCGTGCTCGTGGACTGGGTGGATTATTTGCAGAAGCTGCGGGTATGGACGAAAGTAATGTTAGAGTAACGGTTACATCTGCAGATATACCTAACCTACAGCAGCAACTCCAGAGCGTTATTCAAAGATTCTCTTAATTATCGACAAAAAAAGACTTTATTCTAGGAAGGATTATCCTAGGTCTACCTCTAATTATTAAAGTAATAACAATTATTTTAATGATTGGAGGGGATAAGATGATCAAGGCGATAACAAGAAGATCTAGTATTCAATATGATGTGACAATCTTTCAAACTCCAAAGTATAGAGAATACAAGGGGTACAAACAAGTTTATCGTACCTTCATTCATGCTGGTAACCATGAAAATTGTCTGGAAGAAACCTTTAGCCTTTTTAATGTTACCGATCGAATACCATCGAATTATAAGGGAAGATTTCTAGCAACAGGTGATATTATATTGATTGATGAAGGTCGTGGCGGACAGCATTACTATCAGTTAAAGCCTGGTGGATGGCAGCCTATTAATCGAATTCAAATTAGATAAGAGAAAACCTAAGGAGAATCCCTTAGGTTTTTTTGTCGTATTATCCTCTTTTCTTTCTTCCGCCATCCGCACTATACTCTTTTTCGTGAGCTGCATGTTCGGCTTCAATGGCTTCAGGTGGAACGTGATTATTTTTCTTTGGGCGATTGGTTTGCGCTCTATGCTTTTTTCCCATAATTTTATATACCTCCTTTGGATAATCTAAAAATAGCTTCCCACAAATAAACAAAATCATGACCAATTAAATGAAAGGTTTTTCATTCCAAATAGGTTGTGATATATTGACTAGTGTGAAGCATTGTCTTCACTTTAATTGATTGGAGGATTTTAGAATGAGTGTACATATTGGTGCAAAGGAAAATGAAATTGCAGAAACGGTATTACTGCCTGGAGATCCATTAAGGGCTAAATATATTGCTGAAACTTTCCTAGAAGATGCGAAATGCTATAACGAAGTGAGAAATATGTTTGGTTATACTGGAACATATAAAGGGAAAAGAATCTCTGTTCAAGGTACGGGTATGGGGGTTCCTTCTATCTCGATTTATGTTAATGAATTAATGAATAGCTATAATGTCCAAAATTTAATCCGTGTTGGTACATGTGGTGCGATTCAAAAGGATGTAAAAGTACGTGATGTTATTTTGGCTATGACCAGTTCGACCGACTCTAACATGAATCGTCTAACATTTGGCGGTGTTGATTTTGCTCCATGTGCCAACTTCGAATTATTAAAAAGAGCTTATGATGCTGGAGTGGAAAAAGGGCTTAATTTAAAAGTAGGAAATATTTTTACCGCTGATTCTTTTTACAATGATAATGCTGAACTTGAAAAATGGGCTAAGTATCAGATACTTGCTATTGAGATGGAGACTACAGCATTATATACGTTGGCAGCTAAATTTAACCGCAAAGCATTGTCGGTATTAACTGTAAGTGATCATATTTTAACCGGCGAAGAAACAACAGCTGAAGAAAGACAATTAACGTTTAATGATATGATTGAAGTTGCACTAGAAGCAGCGACGAAGGAATAGGAAAATCGACCTCTTTCATTACTTGAAAGGGGTTTTCTTATTGATTTTTTGGGTAAAAATAGATATAGTGCATAAAGATGAAGAATGATTGATAGGTGAGAAAAAATGATATGGAAAAAGGTATTATTGATTGTTTCAATGATCTTTCTACTTAGTGGCTGCAGTCAATTCAATGCACTAGTAGATAAGCTTCCGTTCACTGCAAATGATTCTAGTAATAGTAATCAAGAAAAACAAGATGAATCACAGGTAAATGACCCACTCAGCTTAGAAGCTATTTTCTTTAATGATATTAAGGAAGTAGACGGCAAAAATGTCATCCAAAATTCTACGAATGTCATGGCATTGGTGAACAAAGAGTTTCACTTACCCGAAGAATACATACCTGATGATCTTGTGAGACCAGACGTTGCATTCTCCTTTAAAGAAGTTAATATTGAAAAAAGTTTAATGAGAAGAGAAGCGGCCGAAGCTTTAGAGAAAATGTTTACAAACGCTGCTGAAAATGGAATTGAACTTTATGCTGTATCAGGTTACCGCTCCTATAGTCGACAACAATCGTTGTTTGAAGCAGAAATAAATAGAGTAGGGATAGAAAAAGCTGAGCAAGCCGTAGCCATTCCGGGAGCGAGTGAGCATCAATCTGGATTAGCTATGGACATTTCGAGCAGGTCCAATAAACTTTATTTAAATGAAGCTTTTGCTGATACAACAGAAGGTAAATGGCTTAAAGAAAATGCACATCGCTTCGGGTTTATTCTGAGATACCCAAAAGAGAAAAGAGATATTACGAATTACGTCTATGAGCCATGGCATTTTCGCTATGTTGGAGTGAAAGCAGCAACAATTATGTACGAGCATAACTGGACATTAGAGGAATATTTTAATGAAGTTAAGAAAATGTAATAGGAAAGAACGGCACGCCTACCGAAGGGTTGTGCCGCTTTTTACTTATTTATAACTTTTCTTTGTTAATTTTCATTAAAAGATGTTATTCTAATCACTAAGGGCAGTTTTTACATATTATTTTTTGGACAATGAAAGTGGTGAAGGCTTTGGATGAACAAATAACTGAAAATCATGAACAAGAACAGGTAACAGATAAGAAATCTGGGTATGTGCACATTAAAAAATTCCATTTTATATTAATATTGTTTTTCCTTGTAGTGATATCGACCGGTATAACAATATTTGCCCTATCATTTGGTGAAGAAAAAGTCATAACTGTAGGTACCGAAAGGTCTGAATTTGATAAACTTTACACTGCTTATGATACGCTGAAAGATGGATATTTTGAGGATCTTGATCAGAAAAAACTAATCAATGGAGCTATTGATGGAATGGTAAAAGCTCTAGACGACCCTTATACCGATTATATGAGTGTGGAGGAAGCTGAGAATTTCCATTCCTCAATTAACTCTTCTTTCCAGGGAATAGGTGCTGAAATCCAAGAAAAAGACGGACATATTATGATTGTTTCACCTATTAAAGGTTCACCCGCTGAAAAAGCTGGATTAAGACCGAATGATATCATTACGTCAGTAGATGGAAAAAGCCTGCAAGGAATGACCTCGACCGAGGCGGTAATGATTATTCGTGGAAAAAAAGGAACCAAGGTTGAATTAACCATCCAACGCCCGGGAACAGACGCCCCGGTAAAAGTTCCGATTATCCGTGATGATATTCCAATTGAGACCGTTTATGGTGAGATGGTAGGGGACGGAATCGCTAAAGTTCAAATTACTAGTTTTTCGACAAACACCTCGAAGGAACTTGTAGAAAAGTTAACTGAACTACAACAACAAGGAATGAAGGGTGTAGTCTTGGATTTGCGTCAAAATCCGGGTGGATTGCTAGATGAAGCTATCAGTATTTCAAGTATGTTCGTTCCGAAAGGAAAACTAATCTTAAAAGTTGAAGATCGAAATGGAAAGACGGAGGAATATCCTTCCCAAAATGATGGAAATCCTGATTTCCCACTGGTTGTCCTAATTGATAAAGGAAGTGCAAGTGCTTCAGAAATTCTAGCTGGAGCTGTCAGTGAATCTGCTGGGGTAAAGCTAGTGGGTGAGAATACCTTTGGTAAAGGAACAGTGCAAACTGCTAAGGATTTCCCTGATAACTCTAATATTAAATTTACAACTGCCAAATGGCTGACTCCAAATGGCAATTGGATTCATAAAAAAGGAATTAAGCCGGATATTGAAGTTCCGCTTCCCGATTATGCAACATTACCAATCATCAATCCAGACAAAGAGTTAAAGCTCTCAAGTTCTTCAACCGAGGTTGAAACTGCTCAGAAAATGTTAAAAGCAATCGGGTATGACACAGGGCGTGAAGACGGATTCTTTGATGAAAAAACACAAGAAGCTGTCATTAGCTTTCAAACAGCAAATAATCTCCCGGCGGATGGAGTCTTAAAAGGGGATTCTACATTTAAATTAATGGAAAAACTAAGAGAAAAGATTCAAGCAAATGATACTCAGCTACAAAAAGCCATTGAAGTATTAAAAGAAGAAATGAAATAATGATTTAGCCTGAACCATTTGTGGATGGTTCAGGCTTTTTTACGTATTGAAAGTATATTCTGTGCCTGATTTTCCGACAATGGAAATGAATATAGAAGGAATTAGGTGATTTTTGAATATGAAAAAATTAGTCATAGCTGTTATAGTCCTGTCCTTTTTCGGCTTTGGTCCCCTACAAACGTTTTTTCAAAGTGGTGGTGAGAAGGAGGGAGAAACAACAACAAAGAGTATCCCTTTTCTGGAAAAATTGAAGGGTTCTTCTGAAAGTGAAGAAGGAGTTGAAACTTTTCTTATAATGGAAAATAGTAAGGGATCAATCTCTTCAACACCAGAACCCGGGCTACTGGTGAAATATGACAAAGTTGATAATAAAATGGAGTTCGGGTCCATTTTGGTTCCAATTAATGATGAAAAAGATAAACTGGAGACTTTGAAAAATGAGGTATCAAAAATATATCAAATAGAGATTGATCATTGTTTACTCTTTGATTTTGCAAGCATCGGTAAAAGTATTGACCTGCTTGCGCCAAACGGGATAGAAATGAAGACTGGAACAGAAGGTCACCTCGAGAGTGAAAAGCAAATAGTAAAAGGAGAAGATTTTGTATTCTATTTGGAGCAACTTAAAAGTGAGCCTAGCTATGCAAACGAATTAACTCCGTTGATTACAGCATTAAAAGCAGAAATGTTGAAAGAAATCTCGGTTGAGGAAATCCTCACATTGGCACCAAAAGTTATAAATGAGACATTAAAAGGTGTAAATACAGACATTGGAAAAGGAAAATTAATGGATTTGGGATTATCTGTGATGATGAACCCTGTCACTTCCATTGAACAAATAGAATTAATGGCTGTTAACAAAGATGATAAACTTGAGAACGTAAATAAATTATTAGAAGGCGAACAAGTACAATATTAGAGGGATGAGAAAGTGAATGTGTTCATTCGCTTTCTTCCTTAACTTTCAGGATGGATATCTAATAATTGCTGGATTCTTTCTTTTTTACGTTCTATCAAATCAGCAATAAATTGACTGTATTCATTCTCTTTTTGCGTAGCGAGTTCCTCATATAATTCCTTTAGTTGTTCTAGGTGCTCTTTTAGGGTGTATTCATTCACGCCAGAACCCCCAGACTGAACTTTACGTAAGATAATTTCAACGAGCTTATCATTCGTTGCTTCAAGAGATTTTGTTCCTTGCCGTACATAAATTGCTCCGTAACGTAGTTCATTCCGCTGAACTACAGATGTATAGGGTACATATTTAGGATCATATTCAATAATAAGTACCTGAAACCTTTTATTGCTCAATGTTTGCTGATCCTTACCAAAATAAAAATCCTCTGTTCGATATTTTAGGTATTTCGGCAGTAAATTGGCCAGTTTATTGTCTATATCTGCTTTATCTAGAAAGTCATCTTCGTTAAGCCCAGATAAGGAAATAGCACCCTCATCATTTTGACTGACACCAACAATAATACAGCCTCCACCAGAATTAGCAATCGCGAGGACATGTTTAGCCATCTTAGAAAATTCCGTCCACTTTGTTTTAAAATCTAGAAAATCAGTTTCACCTGTATTATGAAGGAGAAGTTCTTTTAATGTTTCATGTGAAGGATTTTTTATGAAATGCAGGAGACTTTTTGGGTAGACATACTCATAGATCATGAGGGGAATTCCTTTCTGAATTTTCTTTTACTACTATTATAAGCCACTTTTATCTAGTTGTTAGCCCAATTTCAGATATAATAAAAGCATTATCGAAAAGAAAAAGAGGTAAGCAAGATGAATAACACAGAGGTATATATATTATCCGGATTTCTAGGAAGTGGAAAAACGACACTTTTGCGCCGTTTACTTGAAAATGAACGTTTATTAGGCAGAAAGACTGCAGTGATGATGAATGAGTTAGGGAAGGTTTCAATAGATTCAGAAGTCGCGCGTGAAGAGGATGTTTCTTTGAAGGAACTATTAGGTGGGTGTATCTGCTGTTCAATATCAGACAAGCTTGAGGCTCAGTTGCAAAGCCTATTAGTAAATGAAAAGCCAGATGTTATTTATATCGAAACCACTGGTGCGGCACACCCTGTTGAAGTCCTAGACGCTATTCTTTCACCTTTATTTGCTGATCAATTTATCATTAAAGGTATTGTAACGACTGTGGATGGATTAAGATGGAGAGATAGAAGGTCGCTTAGTCCACAACTTCAACAATTACTTCTTGAACAGGTTAGGCACGCAGACTATATTCTCATAAATAAAATGGATGAGTTGTCAGAATCAGAGCAGTCTAAAACTATTTTCGAGGTACAAGGAATCAATTCTTCTGCACGCTGTTTGTTAACCAATTATTCTCAAGTTTCCATTGAGGAGTTGAGGAAGTTAACAGTATCGTTTGCAAAACAATCCAACTCAAATTTTTCTCAAAAAGCGCTTAATTTAACCACCTTTGTCTATCAATTCCAAGAGCCAATTAGCCATTCTAATTTTGAGGAATTTCTAAGGGATTTACCGGAAAGCATTTACCGCATAAAAGGGTATATGAAGTTTGATGCTTCATCAAAACCTTATCTTTTTCAATACTCCTATGGCATGCCTTTATACATGAAGGAAGAGATGAATTTACCTTTAAATCTAGTGTTTATTGGTGAAAATATCAATTGGTCAGAAATTGAAGAAAAGCTAAAAAAACTTGAACTTTTTTATAAAATCCAAAAAGAAAATGAATGAACATTTATTCTTCAGGTAACTCTTTTAATGTAGTTATTTTACATTGAAAAGGGGGATTAGATGAAGAAGAAAACAATTGTTGTAATGGTTATTCTTTTCCTCCTATATGGTCAAGGGATTCATGCTGCAACCAATATTAGTTACAAAATTGAAATGCTGCCATGGGAAGAAGTCAATAATGTTATACCGAAGTATTCGAAGTTTACGGTTCTGGACCTTGAAACTGGGAAGAAGTTTAAAGTTCAAAGGCGTGCGGGCAGTCACCATGCTGACGTACAGCCATTGACCCCAAAGGATACAAAAATCATGAAAAAGATTTACGGAGGAAAATGGAGCTGGAAACGACGTGCCATCATTGTGATTAGTAAGGATCAATGGATTGCTGGCTCCATGCATGGCATGCCGCATGGGGCTGGTGCTTTAAAAAATAATTTTCCTGGACATTTTTGTATCCACTTTTTCGGCAGTACAACACATCGTACCAATGCAATGGATCTTTCCCATATGTTGATGATATTTAAGGCATCTGGGAAGCTAGAAGAGTACTTGAGTAAAGCCTCACCATATGAGACGGTTGAT
This sequence comes from Neobacillus sp. CF12, assembly GCF_030348765.1. Taxonomy (GTDB): domain Bacteria; phylum Bacillota; class Bacilli; order Bacillales; family Cytobacillaceae; genus Neobacillus. The sequence continues at coordinate 5,806,502 of NZ_JAUCEU010000007.1, forward strand.
GCTTATGTTGCTGGGTTAAAACAGCAGGATGCCTTCATTTCAAATTTAATCTCACTACAGAAACTCAACTGGAAACCTATATTAGGTAAAATTGAAAATGTTAGAATAACACGGATGCCGATACTGCCAGCTGAAGATTTAATAAATGAAATTAGCATGGACGTACCAATTGAAATAGATTGGTTTATAAAAAATAGAGGACGGCAGCACTATCGAGGTGAGATCCATTTAATCCGTTTTTCAACCATGGATGCTTGGAAGGTAGACTCTGACTCGTTTTTAAAGGAAAACGAACTAAAGTAAATTTAAAAACACCTTTATCGAATAATAAAGGTGTTTCTTTGTGTGTTACGCTTGTTCTCCAAATTTAATAAATGTTCTTTCATCCTCAATTAGACCGCAGGCGCCACATTGAATTCGATATTCAGGTCCATTGTAAGGCAGGTGAAAGGGTTCCAAATCATTTTGACTGTATTCTCTAATAACATCACCAGACTGGGGGTCAAGTTTCACTGATTGGGAAACTTGTTGAATAATATTAAAGCGACTTCGATTGGTTTTACAATTCGGACATTTATAAGGTGTAGACATTGTAATCTCCTTTCACGGATTTAATACCTTTATTTTTTGCAATAATGTTGGAAAGTATGTAACAATGCAATTGAGGGTAAATGGAGGTGGAGTTATTGACGATAGGAAATATCAATTTTGATGAATTATTAGGTGAGTATCGAATGATTTGGAATAATCGTTTGCTTGCTTCCAGCGATCATAGCAGTGAAGAGACGTTAAAAGAAGCTATCAAAAGAGAATTACTTGATGAGAATTCTCATCCGAGAATACGAAAGAATAAATATGAAAAATACTATCTTGCTATTAACAGAATTACAATGGCGACCATTTCAAATGAAGCAAAAGTATCTCTTATCCGTGTGCACAATGGTGTTATGGAGGAACTATTAAAGGAGAGTTAGACATGAAAAAAATGTTATTCTTAAGTCTTATGGTTTTAGCCTTCTTACTAGTCAGTGCATGCAATAATAAACAACATCCAGCAAATGATGAATTACCTGAATTTGTAGAAGTGAACTTGACTGTTACCCCTGAGAATGGAAAGGCAAATGAACCCATTGTTTTTGAAGCAAAGGTAACGCAGGGAGACGAAAATGTTGAGGATGCAGATGAGGTAAAATTTGAAATATGGCGTGCCAAAGATGAAGAACATGAAAAAATTACCGTGGAACATTCAGAGGATGGAATTTATCGATTAGAAAAGACATTTCAACAAGAAGGAACATATTATATTATTTCACATGTTACCGCAAGAGACATGCATAATATGCCTAAGGAAGTGTTTGTTGTTGGTACACCGAGTGAACCGGAAGATCCAAGCGAATCAAAAGATGACATGAATATGGAAGGGCATTAGCAACAAAAAGTGGAAGCGCCTTGACCCCGAGGGGCTAGGCGCTGGAGCTAATTTAGGATGGAAAAGACAGCGAGAAGTATATGCTGTCTTTTTCTTATAATTCTGAAACATCGATTTGGGAATATTGAATTTCATAGGATTTTATTAATTTTATTTCGAGTATTCCATCTTTATATTTAGCGGAAGATCCCTTCTTTTTAACCATTGCAGGAAGAGGTATTTGATGTTTATTTCCTTGATTGGGGATATCTTCTAGCAACAACTGATTGGCTGTGTGATAAATTCGTATTTTTCTTAGTAATGACTCATCCTCTAGCGGAATTCTAACAAAAACAGAATCATGTGTTTCAAAGGCTGTTGAGTTCAATCCATTTGCCTGCTGAAAGGGTTGGGGGCGATAAGGATTCACCGTGTCCTGGGAATTCATTGTTCCCCCCGATTGAGATGACATTACATTTCCCATAATACCCTTAATAAATTGATCAATTTCATCTGGTTTCATATGTTGCAGCTTATTCTTCATGTCTTTATTAAAAGGGAAAAAATTCCACGGAAACATAACTACCCCCACCTTTTTTGCAAACTCTTTTCTGGGCATTGATACCCTATAATATGCTTAAAAGATTCAATGCGTTATAAATAACCGGCAAGCCAACAAATAAATTTGTATATATAACCAAGCAATAGAGTCATATAGTAAAGAAAAACATGGAGAGGATAATGGCTCGTGAAGAGTAAAACGGCTTTAATTACTGGTGGGGCTACTGGTTTAGGGGAAAAAACTGCATGGCAGCTTGCCGAACTAGGATATCAGTTAGCAATAAATTATCGAAACAGTAAAAACGAAGCTATTCTTTTATCTCAAGAGCTGGAAAGGAAATTTGGGAATAAAATCATTTGCATCCAGGGAGATGTGGCAAATCAGTCCGACTGCGCACAGATTGTTAATCAAACTATTTCAGAATTTGGCTCGATTGATGTAGTGATTCATAATGCAGGACCGTATGTACAAGAACGAAAAAAAATGACGGAGTATTCTATTGATGAATGGAATTATTTAATAAATGGGAATTTAAATGCCGTTTTTTATTTATCAAAAGAGATCATCCCATCTATGCGCAAGCAGCACTGGGGAAGGATCATCACCATGGGTTTTGACCGAGTGGATACCGCGCCAGGCTGGGTGTACAGATCAGCTTTTAGTGCTGCAAAAACAGCTCTGGCTTCACTCACTAGAACAATAGCGATTGAGGAAGCAAGTTTTGGGATTACTGCTAATATGGTTAGCCCCGGTGATATTATTTCTCGCTGGAAGGAGAAAAGTATCGATGAATCCATCCCAGCTGAAACAGTGCCAGTAGGAAGAGTGGGAACGGGTGAGGATATCTCGAGAGTTATAGCCTTCCTGATTGATGAGAAATCTGACTTTATTACCGGGAGTATCATTCCCGTAACAGGCGGAATGGATGTCCTAGGAAAAGCATATACTCAAGCAATACTGCCAGATCCATCAAAATAGAACAATAAGTCTTTCCTTTTACAATTTTTTGAACAATTCGATAGTCTGGGATAAAATGCATACCTTTTGTGGATAATAGATGTAAACATCTATGAAAGGAGCAAAATAAAATGAGTTTTAACGTGAATCGTATAAATCCAAACCAAACTCAAGTATTTTTTCATGATGGTCGTTTTGAAACATTAACGAATGAGGAATTAGAAGAATTTTTGCTCCACATGGGTATTAGTGAAGTTAATTCAGGAATGGAACAAGATGTAACGGATTAATACTATTTTATTATAAAAAAAGAAGCAATTGGCATTATGCCGATTGCTTCTTAACTTATGCCTCTAACAAATGAGAAGGTTCTTCCTGGGCAGCACCATTTCTCATGAGGTAGAAGGAGTATTGGTCTTTAGGGATTTCATATAAATCGTACACATCACCATTGGCATTCAGTTGCTCATATAGTGATTTTCTGGTTTCATTTGCTTTAACAACGTAAGGCAGTTTTTCTGCAGCCTTAATAGACCTGATATTTACTTTACGAATCCTCATAAAGATGGTTTCAATCCCCATATTGTAAAAAACTTCTTGAAAAAAGGCTTCCTTTGCAGGGCTATTGTAACCTTTTCCATGATATGGCTTTCCTAGCCAAGTACCTAGAAAACCTGCATTATCTTCGATATCAAAAAGATTAATGGTACCAATTGGGGCACCCCATTCATCAAGAATCGTCCGTGAAATACATTCACCGCGCTCTTCAGCCTCAATGGTTTGCTTCGTCATAAAGATAAATTCTTCATAAGAAGAGCATTTTTGGCGCACAAAAGGGAAGACATCTGGATGCGACATTAATTCAAATAATACATGGCTGTCATGAAGATCTCGTTTCTTAAGCATTGAATTTCCCTCCATCGGGCAATCCGATCCCATGTCTAAAGAAGCGGCCCACCCTCGAAATTTTTTATTCAGATAAACTAAAAAATTTCGGGGTGGGAATCGAACCCACTAGAACCAGGTATTACTGGTGGCGCACCATTTGCCTTCCCTATATCATTTTTTTTGTTGATGAAAAATAATGTGATTTACCCCCAGATTTTTAGGCCTATTTCGGTGTCACTTAGAGTATCATACAAGAAAAAATAAAAAAAATAAATAGGTTTTTTGTTGTTTTTTCGAGATTATTTATTGGCAAATTTCGGCATATTTCTACTATTCTTTGAAGACTATATTTCCTGCTATCATCGTCCATTTTGGTTTTGCTAAATAATGAAAAGGATGGTGACTCCATAGTACTAGGTCTGCCTCTTTTCCTACATCAATACTTCCCAAATGAGTGTCCATCTTCAGGTTCCTTGCTGGCAGTATGGTGATTCCTTCAAGTGCTTTTTGCTCCGATAGACCTTCGCGGACAGCGATGCCCGCACATATATTTAAATATTGAATCGGGGTGTAAGGATGATCGGTTGTTATCGAAACTTCGACACCGTTATTAGTAAGCTCTTGATACGTATTCCATGTTTTGTTTTTTAGTTCAATTTTTGATCTCCGAGTTAAGGTCGGACCGACAGAAACTTTTAAGTTCATGCCAGATAACTCACTGGCAATTAAATGTCCTTCTGTACAATGTTCGATTCTTAAATCTAGATTGAACTCTTCAGCGAGACGTAATGCAGTGATAATATCGTCAGCCCTGTGAGCATGAATTCTAACAGGAATTTCTCGCTTTAAAGCCATAACCAGTGGCGCTACTCTCAGATCTTCAGGGGTATCTGTGTGGATTGCTTTATAAAACGCTTCCCTCAGCATTCCCATGATCCCCATTCTTGTAATTGAGTCATTATTCCCCTGACTGTGAATTCTTTTTGGATTCTCTCCCAATGCAAGCTTTAGACCAGCAATTTCCTGGACAATCATTTTTTTAACATTTTTGCCCGTCGTTTTGATAACAGAAGTGGTTCCTCCAATTACATTTGCACTTCCAGGCATGACATGTGCTGTTGTGATTCCACTTTTAATTGCGTCAGAAAAAGCAGGATCTAACGGGTAAACACCATCTATAGCTCTTATATGGGGTGTCATTGCTTCCGCAGTCTCGTTTGCATCATTTCCAGCCCATCCAGTTCCTTCATCGTATAATCCTAAATGAGTATGAACATCAATAAACCCTGGTAAAAGATATTGATTATTACAGTCAATGATTTTTGCAGATGAATCGGTATTGAGGTTTTTCCCTACGTTTATTATTTTTCCATTTTCAACCAAGACATCCCCGTTTTGAATCGGTTGGGATGTGATGGGATAAACCAGTGCATTTTTCAGAAGTATTTTCATGATAATAAACCTTTCTACACAGTTATAATAGTATTTTTACTATTTTATCAACAGTTCTGTTGAAGTGATAGTGAAATTAAATGATTTTTTTAAAAATTACGAAACCTTTTTCTGGTATCAGCGTAAGTATTAGGGAAAGATAGAAAAAATTATTTCCACTGGGGGAATCCTAAAATGGTAAAAAGTGAAGAAAGAATGCTTGCCGCCATTCTCTATGTAGTTAGTCTTTTTTTTCCTATTATTGGGCCACTTGTTATTTGGTTAATCAAAAAAGATGAGTCATCATTTATTAATTATCATGGAAGAGAATATTTTAACTTTTTCATCTCATACACAGTTTATTCAGTAATAAGTGGAATCTTAGTCTTCCTCCTCGTTGGTATTTTCTTATTATGGATTTTGGGAATTATGGCACTAGTATTTACAATCATCGCAGCAGTAAAGGCTTATGAAGGAAATGAATATCGATTCCCTTTAGTTTTTAGAGTAATTAAATAAGGTAGACCACCCAGCCCAGCAAAAAAAAATTTGCTGGGTTTTGAACGTTTTTATAGTTCAAACGTCATATCTTTATAAAAAGTATAAAAGGGGGAATTTTTCAATGGAATTATTAGAAGGGCTAAACTGGGGATTAATTGCTCCATTATTTATTATCCAGTTAATCTTACTAATCGTATCACTCGTTGATTTATCACGAATTGAAAAGACAAATGGTCCCAAACTTCTTTGGGTGTTTATTATCATCTTTGTAAATATAATTGGTCCCATTCTTTATTTTGTTATTGGAAGGAGAAATGATTGATGTCTCTCATCCAAATTAAAGAACTGAAAAAGAATTTTCAAGGTAATGAAGTAATAAAGGGACTGAACTTTAAACTTGAAAAGGGCAAGTGTATTGCCCTCCTTGGTCCAAATGGTGCAGGTAAAACGACGACACTTCGCATGTTATCAGGATTAATGAAGCCCTCTGAAGGGTCTATCACATTTAGTGATGCTAAAAAGGACGGCGATATTCGCCATTTAATAGGATATTTACCACAGTTTCCTGTTTTTTATGAGTGGATGTCTGGTTTAGAATTTCTTCAGTATGTTGGAAAGCTTGCAGGATTAACTAGTAAAGAAGCGAAGGAACGTTCCTTGGAATTGCTTGAACTTGTTGGAATCAATGACGCGAAAAACCGGAGAGTAGGTAAATACTCTGGCGGGATGAAACAAAGGCTCGGAATCGCACAAGCAATTATTCACCGTCCTCAGCTCCTTTTGCTGGATGAACCGGTTTCTGCGCTAGATCCATTTGGGAGAAGAGAAGTGCTCGAACTGCTCGAAGGATTAAAAAAAGAAACAACAATCCTTTTCTCGACTCACATTCTCAATGATGCAGAGGAAGTGTGTGATGAGATATTATTTTTACATAATGGAGAAATTGTAGAGTCCGGTACAATGGAGGAATTACGTGAGCGGCACCAACAAGCAAAAATAGACTTTATATTCCGTAAGAAAACCGGTGAGATGGAAAGTGCACTCAAAAATCATTCCTTAACACAATCCATTTTAGTAAATGGAAATGTGATTAGTGTGTTTGTTACGAATGTAGAGCAAGCCAGAAAAGAGTTGTTAAAATTAATTTTTGAAAATGACTGGCATTTGGATAAATTTGAAGTGAGCAGTATGACACTTGAAGATGTATTTATGAAAGTGGTGGGGAAATGAGCCAGTGGTTGACGCTTTTTCAAAAAGAGATTCTTGAAATGTGGAGAAATTTAAAATGGATCTGGGTTCCTATTACCTTCATACTATTAGGTGTTTCAGAACCGTTAACGAGTTATTATTTGCCGCAAATCATTAAATCATTTGGCGGCTTGCCTGAAGGATCAGTAATTGATATATTACCACCAACAGCTGGAGCGGTACTTGCTTCAGGTCTTAGCCAATACTCAACGATTGGGGTGTTAATCATTGTTTTAGGTACAATGGGTGTCATTGCAGGCGAAAGAAAAAGTGGTGTGGCAGCAATGATTTTAGTAAAACCAGTCTCCTATTTTTCTTACGTTACTTCTAAATGGGCGGGCAGTCTTTTATTAGTATGGTTTTCATTATTTATTGGATATCTATCAACTTGGTATTATACTGGGCAGTTATTTGAGTGGGTAGATTTTGGGGAATTCCTGCAGTCGTTTGTTTTATTTGGATTGTGGTTGACGGTTGTGTTAACGGTCACTGTATTCCTTAGTTCGGCTCTCTTAGCGCCGGGTATGGCAGGTTTTATTTCTTTGGCATTGACACTAGTAGTTAGTATTGTTAGCGGCGCACTCTCTCATTTACTAGAATGGAGCCCATCCCAATTAACGAGTTATGCGAGTGCTTTGCTCATAGTGGGGGAACTTCCGGATGATACGATGCCAACGGGTTTATTGGCCATCCTAGCCATTGTCATTCTACTATGGTTAAGTGTATTCCTATTTAAGAAAAAAGAGCTTGCATCTTGAAACTATTTGGAAGCTATATAGCAATAAGTGAAGGGGCCATCAAATGGCTTCTTTTTTTCTAGTAATTTACGAAAAAACTCCTATCATTTTTTTTGTCAATGATTAATAGAATAAATATAAGAGGGACAGATAAGGAGTTTTCACAATGAAAATAAATGAATTTTACCGTGGTAATGCCAATATTACGTTGAATGGAAGTATAGCATCGCTAGTTCCGGCCATTTTTATCGGTGTAGGAAATCTATATTATTTTCGAGATGAGCAATTGATGTTATTCACGATACCTTTTGTTGTTTACAGCCTGATAAGTTTTCAAATCTATCTTTTTAGATTGAAACAATCAATTTCGATTGAGAGAAACATGCCTCTATCCCCAAGCAATTATCGGGATATATTTGAAGCGAGAAATCTTGTTGTCGTTTTTATGAACCACCAACAGCCCTGTGTGAATCTTTTTTTTCCGGATGGACATCAAGCAGGAATGATAAAGAAATATAGACAAAAAGGTTTAATTCTGTTTAGGAAACATAGAATATATGCACTTTATAATAATCAAGACAAGATGATTGGTTTTTTTAACATAAAGCAGAAAAAGTCATTAATTATCGAGGTGTATGATCAAAATAAGAACTATATCGGCTGCTATGAAAAAGAAAAAATAACTTTGTTCAAAAAAAAGAAAGAACTAATGGATGAAAAAGGTCGTTTTATTGGTTCTGTAGAAGGTTCGGCTTATTTTATGGACGAACGTGTCTATAATCAATCTAAGCAGCTGGTCGGACAACTCAGGCGGGGGTGGATGCCTGTTGAATGGAGCGGCCGCTTTCCTGAATCGAATACTCCCGTTCTTTCACTTTCAGAAACCTTATCAGAAAAGGACAAGCTTTTAAGGATGTCCTTTTTAATCAATGAATATTTTATTGAAAGGTAAGGATTGTGTAAATCTTGCCTAATATTTGATAGAATAAGGTATAAAAATTGCGGAGGTATTTGGCGTGCAAATTGAGTTAATTAAAGGTCATGGTTCAGGAAATGATTTTCTCTTAATCGATGAAATAACGAATTCTTATTCGTTTTCAGACAATGAAAGGGCAGAACTTGCCACTTTATTATGTAATCGAAATTCTGATTTAGGCGCAGATGGTATCCTTTATATTATGAACAGCAATCATGCTGATGGAAGAATGAGGGTATTTAATGCAGATGGGTCAGAAGCTTCCATGTGTGGGAATGGTCTTCGATTAGTTGCCAGATATGTGTGTGAAATGCTGGGGCTGAATGAGGCGATAATTGAAACAATGAAAGCGGATTTAAAGGTCAGTAAACAAGAGGATATCTATCCAGGTTTAACAACGTACCAAGTGGAAATTTCACCGGTTTCGTTTCTTTTGAGTGATTTGCCATTGAATATAAATGAACCAAACTTAATAAATGAAAAAATACCTGAGCTTTCAGAAGAGTTAACGTTTTCTGCGCTTGCGGTTCCGAATCCGCATTTAATCTCTGTGGTGGAAACTGAGCAAATGAAATCAGATATTCAGAAGAAAATAAGTGAAAAAGTGAATAATCCCAATGAGTTATTCCCTGATGGGGTGAATGTCAGTTTTGTAAAATCACTGGAAACGGGCAGTATTTATGTAAATACTTTTGAACGCGGGGTAGGTTTCACAAATGCTTGTGGAACAGCCATGTCAGCATCGTCACTAGTAACATGCCTACAGGGGTTAAATAGCGTGGAAGAGACGATTAATGTTTATAATAACGGCGGAAAAGTGCAATGCGTCGTCCATGAAAATGACGAGAATTATTACATTGATTTGATTGGAAATGCAACGTACCTATACAAAGCTGGTGTTGAAGTTGACCTCGGAAGCGAAACCTTTACGGTTCGTTCTAAAGAAGAATTTGCTGAGCAGCAAACCTATGAAAAACTACAGGCAGAAGCTCAAGCGTATCTTCGGGAAGCTGGATTGTAATAATGGGGGAAAGGTCACATAGAGATTCTATGTGACCTTATCTATTTTTAAATGGACTAGATTGGGGGGATCCTGGAGTGACCGAAGAGCATGCAGAAATGGGATTTGGGTCAATGCAGGTAGGCTGGAGTGACCGAAAAGCATGTAGAAATGGGACTTGAGTCAATGCAGGTAGGCTGGAGTGACCAAAGAGCGTGCAGAAATGGGATTTGGGTCAATGCAGGAAGGCTGGAGTGACCGAAAAGCATGTAGAAATGGGACTTGAGTCAATGCAGGTAGGCTGGAGTGACCAAAGAGCGTGCAGAAATGGGATTTGGGTCAATGCAGGTAGGCTGGAGTGCCCGAAGAGCATGTAGATAATGCATTTGGGTCAATATGGCAGGAGCCTGGAAATCTCTATAGTGACCGAAACCGAACTTAAAGCAAGATACCGGTCACTATGAATAGGTAATTAATCAATGTTATTTCTTCGCCTTCAATACTTCTAACACCGGTTCAAATGCCTGTATCGATTTTGTTTGAAAATAATTTTTAAACGGGTCCCCTTGCTTTCGTATTCGATTTAAGGCATTCTCCATCGTAAAGTCAACTGGATTCAATTTTTCAGTAATTTCATCCCAGTAAAGGGGCGTAGCCACCCCTGCATGGTCATTCCCCCTCATGGAATATGGGGCCACAATCGTTTTTCCTTCACTATGCTGGACATAATCAACATAAAGCCTGTTTCCGCGATTTTTCTTCATTCGTTCAATAGTAAAAGAATCTGGATCCTTTGAAATCAAATAATCAGCAATGAAGCTTGTAAATAAACGTGTATCTTCAAAGGAAAACACGTCCTCAGGCAGCGGTAAGTAGATTTGCAATCCTTTATTTCCAGAAGTTTTAACAAATCCAATTAAATTCAGTTGATCAAGAACCTCTTTTATCAACAGCGTTGCTTTAACAGCCAAGTGAAACTCATCCTTTGATGGAGGGTCTAAATCGAACACAATTTCACTGGCACCCTTACTGTGAATGGTTTGAAAGGGTATGTGGTATTCAATTGCTAACTGATTTCCGAGCCAAATCAACGTTTTTAAATTGTTGCAAACGATATAGTCTATTCCTTCATCTTGATGTGTCTGGACAAACTCTGGTGCATAATCTGGACAATTCTTTTGATAAAATGGATCGCCAAACATTCCATGCGGATAACGAATAACCGTTAAGATCCGATTTTCTAGAAAAGGGAGCATATAGGGAGATATTTCCCTTAAGTACAAAATGAAATCTGCCTTTTGGATATCATGATTCTTCCAGAGCGGCTTATCAGGGTGGGTAATCTCCAAATCCTCTGGTAGGTTTTTTTGCTTAAAGATAAATTGCTCGTATGTACATTCGTCCGGCTTTAAGTCAAAGCGAAAGGCGTGGAAATGAGGTTCTCTCAACTGGTTATCGTAAAGTTCTAGATACTTAACCTCAATACAAATAGCCGGCTCAACATAGATAAATTGACTATCTTCACTAACCATATTTTGCTTAATGGTACTTTGCAGTGCTGACTTTTCATCCGGCTTAAAACCAAAAAGGACCTGGCCAATTCCATGGATGTTCCCTCCTTTATACACTCCTACATAAAAGTACCCATTGGTTTTTTCAAATGCAGTAATAAAGCAAGAAACAAATTTCCAATTTTTGTATTTTAACCATTGTAAGGATCTCTTCCCTTCCTCCCAAAGGCTGTTTTTATGCTTTGCAATGATCCCTTCTCCATCATGAAGCACGACGTGTTCCCATACCTCACTAAAATCCGGGTATGCCTCTACAAGCTGTAGTAGATTTTCGCTATAGGGGTCTGCTTCAATGGGGAGATTAAGTTTATTAAATAACCTAATTAGCTCTTCCTTACGTTTTTCAAACATAGTTAAATGCATCGGTTTTCCAGCCAAGATAAGAATATCAAAAACCATAAGTCGACAAGGTGATTTAACTGCTTGTTCAGCAATTTTTTTGGCTGCTTTCATTCTACCGCGAACCTGAATGGTCGAAAAATTGGCCTTAAATGGACTTTCAAGAAAGACAAGCTCACCATCAAGACGAAGGGGAAGAAATGGTTGAAATAATTCCTCCTGGGACTCGAGGTATTCCTTGATTTCTGGGAACTGAGAGAGTAATGGTTTATCATTCCTACTGGTTAACGTTATCCCATGCTTATCCCAATTTAAAACAGCTCGAAACCCATCATATTTAACCTCGTACAGCCAATCAGGTTGAGGGGTAAGATCAAAGGTTAGTGTTGGCAGCATCGGTTTCATAGGTGTAGTTCCTTTCTTTTCTTTATATTTTGTTACAAACCACTATAAATCATCCTTTACCAAATGTTTTTAGGAATTACTTTAAAGAGATAACCCAAAATAATAACAAAAAGAATGGAGAATTACACGATGCATACGATGTGGAAAGGCAGCATTAGTTTTGGGTTGGTGAATATACCGATTAAGCTTCATACAGCGACTGAAGATAAAGACATAAAACTAAGGACCTTGCATAATAAATGCCATGCTCCAATTAAGTATGAGAAAATTTGCACTGTGTGTGAAGAGGAAGTAAAGCCAGAGGACATCGTCAAGGCATACGAGTATACAAAAGGGAAATTTGTGGTTCTAGACCATGATGAACTCGAAAAACTCCGGAAGGAAAACGAAGACAAGGCAGTAGAAATCATTGATTTTGTCAAAATGGAAGAAATTGACCCGATTTATTTTGACCGAAGTTATTTTATGTCCCCCAATGAAGGTGGAGGAAAAGCCTATTCCTTATTACGAAAAGCTCTTCAAGAATCTAAAAAAGTGGGAATCGCAAAAATTATTATCCGGTCAAAAGAACAAATGGCGGTGATTCGTGTATATGACAATACGTTGGTAATGGAAACGATCCATTATCCAGATGAGGTGCGCCGGGCCTCAGATGTTCCTAATGTTCCAGCAGACGATAAAGTTACAGAAAAAGAATTGGATACAGCGATTATGTTAATTGATCAATTAACTTCAGGATTTGAGCCTGAAAAGTATACGGATGAATACCGTACTGCCTTACTCGAGTTAATTGAATCAAAACGAACTGGTCAAGAAACGGTTACCCCAACAGCAAAAGAAACCCCTTCGAATGTCACAGATTTAATGGCTGCACTACAAGCGTCTATTGATAGGACGAAGCCAAAAGGTGAAGTGGCTGGAAGAAAAGAACCAGCTTTAAAGAAGGAAACTGCTATCAAGAAAGAAACGGTAACAAAGAAGGATACGATAGCCAAAAAGCCAGCGGCACCAAGAAAAAAAGCAGCACCAAAAGTAAAAAAAGAAGCATAAGGAAGAAACCGATTCGAGGAACTCGAGTCGGTTTTTTTTAGTAATTAGCCTTATGACCGATAGTACTTTCAATCCAGTACATGGCATATTATTATGGAAGAATTAAAATTTGAAGATGTGCGGGGGAGAGGCAATGGCTTACAATGTGCTTTTGTTTGCGGATCCTGGAGTTGATGATTCTTTTGCGATAATGTATGCACTATTAAATCCAGGTTTAAATATTGTCGGTATTGTTAGTGGGTACGGAAATACACCTAAAGAGCAATCGGTAAAGAATACTGCGTATTTACTCAGTTTAGCAGGCAGAGAGGATATTCCCATTATTGCTGGTGCTGCTGGACCTTTATCTGGTGAACCAGTCCAATTTTATCCCGAGATACATGGACCAGAAGGTCTAGGACCAATCAAGCCACCTGATACATTACAAGATGTAAAGGTACATGACTTTAATAAAATCCTTGAAATTGTTAATGAGTATAAAGGGAACCTAATCATTGTCAATGTTGGAAGATTAACCGAGTTAGCACTCATGTTCATTTTATATGGTGACAATGCTTTAAAGGATGTAATCGCGTTTTACATTATGGGCGGCGCGTTTTTAGTACCAGGGAATATTACCGCTGAAGCAGAAGCAAACTTCTATTCTGACCCGATTGCAGCAAGGATCGTCATGGAAAAAGCACATAATGTTTTTTTATATCCCCTTAATATTACGAATAAAGCGCTCATTACACCAGAAGTTATCGATTTCCTTGACGAGAACAGTCCTACACCATTTAGACCTTTAATTAAACCTTCCTTTGATTACTACTTTAAGGCCTATCAAAAAAATATACCAGGTATTAAAGGAGCACCGCTGCATGATGTTATCCCATTAATGGCGATAACGAATCCTGAAATTGTGAAATACATTCCGAAAAGAGTGAAAGTGGAGGAATTTGGAAATGCAAAAGGAAAAAGTATCGCTGATTTTCGTCCAAAACCAGATCCAGAGCCATCCCAAACCTTAGATTATATCGGTATGGAAGCTGACATTCACAAGTTTGTCAGAAACTTTATGGATGCATTTTTACAGGGGGATTTTGGAAAAAAATAATTTTTTTATATTTATTTATAGTAGCTTGTTAGTATGCTATACTATAAAATTAATTGACTTATAGAGAATAAAAGGGTATGATAAAGGTACGCTTTTAGTTCGTGTAAATATTTATTGGTTTAAGTAGTCGTAACTGCACGGAATGTGGGTGATGTCTATTACCCAGTAGTGCATTGCGGCTTTTTGATTTTTTAAATGGTTATGACTTAAAGTGAAACAAATCTTTGGGGGTACTACTCATGAATAACGGTAAAGTAAAATGGTTTAATGCAGAAAAAGGTTTTGGATTTATCGAAGCTGACGGTGGTCAAGATGTATTCGTACACTTCTCTGCTATCCAATCAGAAGGCTTCAAAACTTTAGAAGAAGGTCAATCAGTTTCTTTCGAAATCGTTGAAGGCGCTCGTGGACCACAAGCTTCTAACGTAAAAGCTGTTTAATTCATTAAAAAATAAAAAGGTGGTGCGTTGATAAGGCATCACCTTTTTATCTTTATAAAGATGATTTTTGCCTTTTTAACTTAATCAAAGTATTAAGAAACAGTTTTGCAAAAAGAACAAGGGGTGATCATTTTGGCGTTTGGTAGAAGAAATGATGAAGAAGTTAAGCTAGAAGAAACTAAAATTTGGGAATGTAATTCAGAGAATTGTAAATGCTGGATTCGTGACAATTTTAAGAGCACTGAAGTGCCCCTCTGTCCAATATGCAAAAGTGAAATGAGTCTAAGCACAAAAGAGCTGCAGGTAATTCATAATCATAGTAAAAATTTCATGTAAAAAACAAAAAGCAGGGGAAAATTCCTCTGCTTTTTGTTATGAATTAATGTTTTCCTTACAATAATTAAATACTAACAATTCCTCATCTTCTTCCAACTCAAAATCTAAAACCTTTTCACTTCCTCTTTCATAAAGATGATAGTTAGAGATTCTAGGTCCATTGTCATCGACTACAAAAAGTACTCTTATCCCAATTCCTTTATCTGAATAGAGTTCATCCTCTTCCTCTACATCCAGTTCAAGAAAAAATTCATAGCGGTCACCGCTTAATAAACCAAATGGATCTACAAGTTTCTCAACTGTATGACCAGTAATATTCAATTAAATCATCCTTTGCAAAATAATCTTCCTTTATATTATATACATATTTCGTGCTTAATTAGAAATAAATGACACGATTCGATTTAATTTGTTATCAAAATATGGATAATTTTTATGAATTAAATGTGAACACTCTGAAATTTAATATTTATTTAATAACTTTAAAGTAAAATTGAAGTATAAGGAGCACGAGATATATTGTTGGCGAAAATTGCACTTTATATTTGTGAATAATTTCACAATAAATGATAGAGGAGGCATTTATCAATGTCTAAAGACAGCCCTGTTAAGAATTTATTGGCTAATAAAATGCAGCGTAGAACATTTTTGAAATGGTCGGGAGCACTTGGTGTTCCAGTTATCGCTGGTGGTGTGGGTACTAAATTGTTAATAGATAAGCAAAAAGAAGACAATGTAGCAAGTGCAAGCGAGTGGGATAAAGTCGTTTCGACGTGCAGTATTAATAACTGTGGAGGACGCTGTGTCATTAAGGCATATGTTAAGGATGGAGTAGTAGTACGGGTAGCGACAGACACGACTGTTAGCGGAGATCCTTCAATTCCACCACTTAGAGCGTGTGTTCGTGGGCGAAACTATCGGAACTTATTGTATCATCCAGACCGCCTTAAGTATCCGATGAAACGTGTCGGCAAACGTGGT
The DNA here is from genome assembly GCF_030348765.1 of Neobacillus sp. CF12. Lineage (GTDB taxonomy): Bacteria > Bacillota > Bacilli > Bacillales > Cytobacillaceae > Neobacillus. Next base: position 5,822,428 of record NZ_JAUCEU010000007.1, read on the forward strand.
GAAGGAAAATTTGAAAGGATTTCATGGGAGGAAGCGATTGAAACCATTGCCTCAGAAATAAAACGAATTGGTGAAACATATGGTCCGGAGTCAAGATATGTTAATTACGCCTCTGGACAGAGCTGGGGACTTCATGGCGGCAGGAACTCGGCAAGGAAGGTATTAGCACTCACCGGCGGTTACTTGAACTATCGAAATGACTATAGTTCTGGGGCAGGGAATGTTGCAACGCCTTATACGTATGGAACAAACAATTCGGGCAGTAGTTTTGATTCCTTATTACATTCTAAATACATAATCCTTTGGGGACAAAATCCATCTGAGATGATTTTCTCGACACCGTATCGTGATTATTTAATGCAAGCAAAGAAAAACGGAGCAAAAATTATCTTAATTGACCCTCGTTATACAGATACTGCCATTGCATTCGCTGATGAGTGGATCCCCATTAAGCCAACAACAGATAATGCGATGATGGATGCAATGGGGTATGTGATAATAACTGAAAAATTACATGATCAAGAATTCCTTGATAAGTACTGTGTTGGCTTTGATGGTGACCATATGCCTGAAGGGGCAGCGAAGGAAGAATCTGTGAAAAGTTATCTATTGGGTGAAAAAGATGGGGTGGCTAAAACACCTGAGTGGGCAGAAAAGATTTGTGGGGTCCCAGCTGAAAAAATCCGTGAAATTGCTAGAAACTACGCAACAATAAAGCCTGCAGCACTTATTCAAGGCTGGGCTGCACAAAGGCAGGCATATGGTGAGCAATTTATGCGCGGTGGTGCTCAACTTGCATGTATTACAGGAAATGTTGGCAAACTGGGTGGTTGGGCAGCAGGAACGGGCTATTGGAGCAGGGCGGATATTGTTTATCCATTTAAAGTGGAAAACCCAGTAGAGTCTTCCATCCCATGCTTCTTATGGACAAAAGCAGTCGAACATGGCACCGAGATGACTGAAGCAGATGGACTACAAGGAACGGATAAACTTACAACGAATATCAAAATGATTTTTAATATGGCAGGCAATATGCTCGTTAACCAACATTCTGATATTAATAAAACAACTAGCCTTTTAGAAGATGAAAGCAAAGTGGAATTCATTTGTGTCAGTGATCTTTTTATGACTCCAAGTGCTAAATATGCGGATATCCTTCTACCTGGAACAACCTTTTTTGAACGCTATGATATTGGGGTGCCTTGGTGTTTTGGTGATTACGTCGTTTTTGGTGATAAAACAATTGATCCACTTTATGAATGTCGCAATGAATATGATGTTTTTACTGAGGTGGCAGATAAGTTAGGGGTCAAGGAACAATTTACTGAGGGTAGAACGATTCTCGATTTGGTCAAAGAAAGCGTTGAACGAACACGGACAGAGCTCGATCCACACTTCCCGACATTTGAGGAATTTTGTGAGAAAGGTGTCCACCATTTTAAATTCGATGAACCTCTAGTTGGATTTAAGGCTCAAATAGATGATCTAGAGAACAACCCTTTTGAAACACCCTCAGGCAAAATTGAATTATTCTCCAAGACACTTTGGGATCTGAATCAGCATGGGGAGATTCCAGCGATTGCAAAATATATATCTTCATGGGAAGGTCCAGAAGATCCACTAATCGAGAAGTTTCCATTACAGTTGATTAGTTGGCATTATAAGCGAAGATGCCATTCAACCTACGATAATATGCCTTGGATGGAGGAAGCGGCAAAGCAAGAAATGTGGTTGAATCCTAAAGATGCCGAGAAGCGCGGGATTAAGGATGGAGATAGGGTTCAAGTATTTAATGATCGAGGAAGCTTAGTAATTGATGTGAAGGTGACAACACGGATTACTCCAGGGGTTGCAGGAATTCCTCAAGGTGCCTGGTATACTCCTGACAAAGCGGGTACGGACCAAAGGGGGTCAGTAAACGTGTTAACGTCACAGCGGCCGACACCATTAGCAAAATCAAATCCCCAATTAACGAATCTTGTTGAAGTGAAAAAAGCATAAGGAGTGACTATCTTGGGTCAAATAGGGTTTTATATCAATCAAAGTATCTGCCAAGGTTGTAAGGCTTGCAGTGTGGCTTGTAAAGATAAAAATAATACAGAAGTAGGGATAAACTTTCGCAGGGTTTATACGAAAGAAGAAGGTTCTTATATGCAGCAGCCTAATGGCGGAATACTTCATAATGTTAAGTCGTACTACTTTTCGATTGCCTGTAATCATTGTAAACAACCTGCTTGTCTAAAAAGCTGTCCAACTGGTGCGATTGTAAAACGGGAGGAAGATGGAATAGTTAGTATCGATCAGGAGATTTGTGCCGGTGCACAATTATGTGTAAGTGCATGCCCTTACGGTGGACCGCAATATAACAAAGAAACATTTAAATCAAACAAATGTAATTTTTGTATGGATCTCCAGGAAAAAGGAGAAGATCCTGTTTGTGTCGCAACTTGTCCATTGGGAGCAATTGAATTTGGTCCAATCGAAGAACTTAGAAAAAGATACGGAAGTATTAGCCAAATTAAGGGAATGCCAAGCCCGGCTATTACTAATCCAAACATTGTCATAACGCCTCATCGCGACGCAAAGATAGGTTAAAAAAGACTTCAATAAATGAGTTGGTGATTAGAGATGTCTATCCTCGTAAATTGGCTAGAGAGCCTGCATGAAGAAATGAAAGTTTCCGCTAAATGTGTTAGAGAGCGAAACAGGAAGTCAGAATGCAGCTACTGTAAGGAAAAGTGTGAGCACGAAGCAATTATAGTAATGGAAAATCACCTCATCATTGATGCAAATAAGTGTACGATGTGTGGTGAGTGTATGATTGCTTGTCCATTGTCTGCTATAGAGGGTATAGTAAGTAATCGGGTTTTTGATGGTGGAAGTTTAGTCTTTGACCTGAATTATGTGCCGTCAATAAAAGAATTACTAATTTATAAAAAAAGAGGGATGGCATCCATTCAAATTTCACACCAACCATTAAACGAAGAATGGAAAACTGTGATATCCCAATCAAATAACCATTTAATAGTGCTGGAAGAAAATCCAATTGAAGTTGTCCCAAAGAACAAGGATGAAATGTTATCTAGAAGAGCTTTCTTTGGCTCCTTTCAAAAGGAAGGAAAACAACTAGCAAAAGGTTTGGCACCTGCAGCTTGGAAGATTGAGAGCGATGATTGGAAGTTAACGAAGTACTACCCAGACTATCAATTTTACTCTGTTGGTTTAAAAAAGGAGCAATGTACACTCTGTCAGACATGCTTTACAATTTGTCCTGAAAACGTATTTACTATCAAGGGCAGTACGTTATCGATCGAAAATGAAAAATGTGTGGACTGTACAAATTGTGCAGTTGTTTGCCCGGAAAATGCGATTGAGATTATACCTGATATTAAAAGAAAAGGCGATAATCTAGAAAATGTTCACCTGAAGGCTTGCATAGATTGTGGCCATACCTTCTACACCTTTGATTATGAAAAAGAGCAATGTCATGTTTGTGTTAATCGTGATCCTAATTGGTTAAGTCCCTATTAGAAAAAATCATCTTATCACCATCATAGAATATGTTTCATTTGGATAAATTATAGCCATCTTAATGAGTGGTGGTGAGAATAGTGACGAAACGAAATATTAAGACAAAATCTGGTCTTCAAACAGCAAAGAGTTTAACGAATTCCGAATTTGCCAATGAAATGACACCTCAAAACAAAAAGGCAAAAAAGGAAAAGCCTCGCACATAATATAGACCAATTAATGAAAGCGCTGGGAATTCCCAGCGCTTATTTCTAGCTTTGACTTTTAGCTCCTGGTTTTATTGCAATCAAAGCAACGAATGCAGCAATGATACTGAGTCCGCTAAGCGTAATGAAAATCCAATAAGTAGCTTGTTTCATTAACAGTGCAATAATCGGAGGGCCGGCTGCGACTCCGATAAATCTCATCGAACTGTAGATGGAAGAGATGGTCCCGCGCTCTTCCTTTTCAATACCTGCAGTAATTAAGGCATCAAGACATGGAAGTCCAATACCTATACCTACGCCTGCTATTAAAAACATGCTAAGCATAAACCAAAGTTTTATCGAGAACCATAGCGCCAAAATCGCTAGTGCTGATGCAATGATACCGCCGAAAATAAGCCATTTCATTAGGACTTTATTTTCCTTAATCACCTTTCCGGCAATAAAGGAAGATAAACAAAGCGCCCCGAGAGGTAACGCCAAAAATAGCCCTTTTTTAATATCCTTTATTCCATACTTGGTTTCAAAAATTTCTGATAGATAAAATAAGATACCAAAAAGAATTAACATCAGGATGCCGCCAATAAAAAAGATAGCGTATAACCATTTTCCTTTTTCTGTAAAGGTTTTCTTTACATTTATGAAAAATTGTTTAAATGGAACTGGTTTTGATGGTTCCGGACACTTAACGAGAAGCATGACCATGATGACTGAAATCGTACAAAATACCGGAAAGGAAAAAAATGGTAAAAACCAGATAAATCCGGCTAACACTGCGCCTAAAATCGGGCTTAGAACCTTTCCAAACGTATTGGATGTTTCAATTAAACCAAGACAGCTGCTAACCTCATCATCATTTTTGAACATGTCACCAACCAAAGGAAGCACAATTGGGGCAGCACCAGCTGCTCCTACTCCTTGAAGGGCACGACCTACTAATATCAGCCAATAAGCATTATCCAGCTTCCAAGCTGCCCACCCGGATAATAAACCGCCAAGTCCAGCTATGATGAGACTTGGAATGATTACTTTTTTTCTACCGATATGGTCAGATAGGTAGCCAGCGACCGGGATCAAGAAGATTGCAACAATCGAATATACAGTAATGACCATACTCGTTTGAAAGGAGGATATTGATAATTTTTTTTCCATTGAGGGAAGTACAGGAATTAACATGGAATTCCCTAAGGTCATCACCAACGGAATGGATGAAAGTGAGAGTATCGCCCACTTTTGTTTAGATACTTCATCTGATTTTTTCTTCTTTCCAGCTGAAGAGGTTTTTTTACTCACAGCCTCTGAACTCGGGCATAACTTTTCAATATGATCCATTATTCTTCTATCCCGCCTTCAAAATGATGTGCTAACGTTAATATTGACATCTTCATTTCAAATTAATTATAAATAAAAATCCTTTAAATGGAATAAAGAAAACCTTTTAAAATTGAATTTTCTAAAAATTAATGTTGACAATGGTTTTAAAAGTGTATAATATAAAAATCAATAATAGAAGGCATTGATGAAGAGTAGTAACTTTTACGGATTCTTTTAGAGAGCTGATGGTTGGTGGAAATCAGTGTAGACGTATTAGTGAATGGACTTCGGAGCTACCAAACCGAACCTCCTATAGGGTCAGTAGGCTTTGGCGAAATCCTCATCGTTAAAAGAGGCAGATATTCAAGTATACTATTGCTTCGATATCGGTAAAGTGAGCCGATTTTTGGCTAATGAAGGTGGCACCACGGGTCTTCCGTCCTTTTTGGATGGAGGGCCCTGTTTGTTTTTAACCAAATAAATGAAATCGTTGAACAAGAGGAGTACACTTATTTAATTCTTTTTAGAGAGTCGGGGATGGTGAGAGCCCGGTAAGAATGGATTTGTGGAATGGACTTGTGAGAGGTTGCCTGAACCTTAGTAGGGCAACACGGAGTTCCGCCGTTAAAAGGATAGGATATCAGACTTTCAAAGTTTGCGTATCTGAAAGAGGAAGCCGTTTAACGCGGCTTCAAATGGAGGTGGCACCACGGTTTCTAGAATCGTCCTCTATATGCATAAAGGCTATTTATGCATATAGAGGACGATTTTTTTTATTTATTTACGAAGGGATGTATGGCACATGAAAACGAAAAATGCTTTTCTACTAAAGAAATTAAAGGGGGATACATTCACTCCTATTTCCATTTTGCAGAAAATTAGCGGTGATAAAAAATTCTTATTGGAAAGTTCACATAAATACCATGACTCAGGGCGCTATTCATTAATTGGTTCTGACCCTGCTTTTGAACTTATCTCCACAGGGGATACAAATGAAATACGATATCGAAATGGTGAAAAAAAGGTTATTAAAGGTAATCCATTAGAAATAATGAAAACTTTGCTCCCAAAAATTGATGAAGCACCTTTTCCGTTTATTGGAGGAGCAGTCGGGTATGTTGGTTATGACATCATCCGTCAATTTGAACTCATTGGAGAAGAATTTCCAAATGGATTAGAAATGCCCGACGTTCATTTAATGTTTTATGAGGAAGTAATTGTTTTTGATCATCTTGAAGAAAAAATTACGATTTGCGGCCTTTCGCTTACAGAGGATCAAGATAGTGAACTACTTGAAAAAAGGCTGGAACAAAGAATGGAAGAGCTAAAGCGGCCTGAGATTTACCGAGAAGATACCCCTTTCCAATTTGCAGGTTTCCAGTCGGAAACATCAAAAGAAGAATTTATTGAAAATGTAGACATTGCCAAAGAGCATATAAAAGCAGGTGATATTTTTCAGGTGGTCCTTTCAAGAAGAATGAAGTCTTCATTCCATGGTTCACCCTTATCACTTTATCGCAAGCACCGTGCACATAACCCAACTCCATATATGTTTTATATTGATTTCGATGGATACACCGTAATTGGTTCTTCTCCAGAGAGCCTAATAAAAACAAGAGGTTCACAGGTGTTCGCGAATCCTATCGCTGGTACAAAAAGAAGAGGGAAGACAGCAGAAGAGGATTCTCTGATTGAAAAAGAATTGAAAAGTGACGAAAAGGAATTAGCAGAGCATAAAATGCTTGTCGACCTTGGTCGTAATGATCTAGGCAGGGTTTGTGAATTTGGGTCTGTCACAGTCGATAAATACATGCAGATTGAAAAGTTCCGACATGTCATCCATCTTGTCTCAGAAGTAAGTGGAACGTTAACAGAAGAACATAGCAATCTTGATGCCCTTGCGGCTTGCCTGCCAGCTGGAACTGTCTCCGGGGCACCGAAAATAAGGGCGATGGAAATTATAAATAAATTAGAAAAATCTAAACGAGGACTTTATTCCGGTGCAATTGGTTATTTATCAGCCAACGGAAATATTGATTTTGCCTTAGCAATTCGCACGATGATTTTGAAAGATGGCACTGCTTATATTCAGGCAGGTGCAGGAATTGTCCATGACTCTAATCCAGAGTCAGAATATGAAGAAACCATAAATAAATTAAAAGCCTTTTTGGAGGGAGAGCAATGATTCTATTAATTGATAATTTTGACTCTTTTACATTCAACCTTTACCAGTACTTAGGTGAATTAGGAGAAACGGTAACGGTTTTTAGAAATAATCAACTTACTATTAAGCAAATAAAGGAAATGAATCCAAAGGCAATCATCCTATCACCAGGACCAGGGAAACCAGAAGATGCTGGTATTTGTATCGAAGTGATTCAAAATTTATATCAGGAAATTCCTATACTTGGTATCTGTTTAGGACATCAAGCAATTGGTGCCGCATTTGGCAGTGAAATAAGGAGAGCAAATTTTATTAAACATGGAAAAACATCGCAAATCACACATAACGGCAACGGAATCTTTACTTATTTGACATCTCCATTAGAGGTAATGCGCTATCATTCCTTAGTAGTGGATAAGGATACACTTTCATCCGATTTGGAATGTGTGGCGCAGTCACTTGATGACCAAGTGGTAATGGCTATTAAACATCGATATTATCCAGTATTCGGACTACAGTTTCACCCTGAATCAATCGGTACACCTTATGGCAAGCAAATGCTCCAAAATTTCTTAACTGAAATAGAAGGGAAGATGAGGAATGAAGAAATTATTACTCCAATTAGCTGAAGGTGAATCTTTTTCTGAGCCACAAATGATGGAGGCAATGGACTTATTACTAGGGGAAGAAATTTCAGAAAGTGAAATTGCTGCCTTCTTAATGGGGTTAAAGTCAAAAGGAGAAACAGTGGAAGAAATCACCGGCATCGTTAAAGGTCTAAAGGAGAACACGCTTCCCTTTCAAAAAAGATTCCCCAATGTTCTAGATAATTGTGGCACAGGCGGGGACGGCTCTTCGAGTTTTAATGTTAGTACCACCTCAGCCTTTGTAATTGCTGGTGCTGGCATCCCTGTGGCAAAACATGGAAACAGGAGCATATCAAGTAAGACTGGTAGTGCGGATGTTCTCGAATATTTGGGAATTAACTTAAATTTATCTGTTGAACGAACTGAAGAGATACTCGATGAGCTTGGCATTGCATTCTTATTCGCACCTCATGTACATCCAAAACTTAAGAAGGTAATGACGGTAAGAAGACAACTGAAGATCCCAACGATTTTCAACTTTATAGGTCCGTTAACCAATCCTATCGATTTAGATTATCAATTACTGGGTGTCTATCGTAGGGACTTACTTCCAGTGTTTGCGGAAGTCTTACAAAATCTTGGGCGCAAGCGGGCAGTAGTGATCAACGGTGCAGGCTTTATGGATGAGGCTTCGTTGCAAGGAGAGAACTATCTCACACTAGTAGAAGATGGTGTTATATCCAGCCAAAGTTTTGTACCTGACGAAGTGGGACTTCCGCAATATGATAACAGTGCTATAAAGGGTGGAGATTCCAAAGAAAATGCAGTGATTCTAAAAAGCGTCCTCTTAGGTGAAAAGGGTGCATGCCGAGATACAGTCCTATTGAATGCAGGTATTGGAATTTATACAAGCGGGAGAGCAGAAAACATTGCCGATGGTATTAACATCGCTAGGGAAGTTATTGACTCAGGCGCTGCCTATGAAAAATTACAAGGCTTAATTAAAATGACACGAAAAGGACAAAGAGAGGCGATATAAAGTGGAAACCATATTAGACCGTATCATTCATGAAAAACGTATAGAGGTCAAAAAACTTCGCGAAGGAAATTTAATAAAAATAGAAGCCAAGCCTAAAAGATCTTTTATCGAAAAATTACAGAATGCTAAAGAAATAGCCATTATCTCCGAATTTAAACGAGCTTCTCCGTCGAAAGGTATTATCAATAATGGAGTGGAACCGGCAGAGCAGGCAGCACAATATGAGCAAGCAGGTGCCTCTGCGATATCGGTTCTAACCGATTCAACCTTTTTTAAAGGCTCATTCGCGGATTTACGAGCTGTGAGAGAGGTGGTAGATTTGCCTATCCTCTGCAAGGATTTTATTATTGATAGCTGCCAAATTGACATGGCGGCAGGAAGTGGAGCGGATTTAATTTTATTAATTGTAGCAGCTTTAGATGAAGATACCCTAAGCAAATTGTATCAATATGCGAGAAGCTTAGATATAGAGGTGTTAGTGGAAGTTCATAATCAAAATGAATTAGAAAAGGCACTCAAATTAGGAGCCCAACTAATTGGCGTAAATAATCGTGATTTGAAGACTTTCGAAGTTTCACTAGAGGCAACGGAAGATTTGGCAAAATCCATCAAGGGTGCAGGTGCCTTCCTTATCAGTGAAAGTGGAATACACCACAAAGCAGATGTAGAGAGGGTAAGAAGTGCAGGCGCCAATGCTATTTTGGTTGGAGAAGCTCTCATGAAGAGTCCAAACTTATCTAAATCCTTTGATGATTTCAAGTTGCCACTATGCTTGCGCGATGAAAAAATGAAGGTAAAAATTTGTGGAATTACAGACCTTACCGCCGCTTTAGCCGCAGTTGATTATGGTGCAGACGCCATTGGTTTTGTATTTGCAGAAAGCAAACGCAAGATTGATGTAACTAAGGCAAAGGACATTGCTTTACATCTCCCAAAAGAGGTGTTTAAGGTTGGTGTTTTTGTTAATGAATCCAAAGAAAAGATAGAGGAAATAGCTTCGAGTGTTGGCCTAACGCACGTCCAATTACATGGTGATGAAACTCCAGCATTTTGTGATTCATTATCGTTTCCGATAATTAAAGCGATAAGTATACACGACGAGCAGAGTTTGAAAACAATAGAGAATTATTCTTGCGAATACATCCTGCTCGATGGGCCAAAAGGGAAATACAGAGGCGGAAATGGTTTATCGTTTGATTGGAAAAGCATAACTGCAAAGGATCTAAAGGGTAAAAAAGTTATCCTCGCTGGCGGACTGCATGAAGATAATGTGGAAGAAGCGATAAAGCAGATTCAACCATTTATGGTCGATGTAAGCAGTGGTGTGGAAACAGATGGAAAAAAGGATCTGGACAAAATCCAATCATTTATTAATAAGGCTAAAGGGAGCCAAACAGGAGGAGCAGGACATGAAAACATATACACTGCCAAATGAAAAAGGGCAATTTGGTATTTATGGGGGAAGATTTGTACCAGAAACACTTATGAAAGCTGTTCTTGAACTGGATGAAGCCTATAAAATTGCGAAAGAGGACCCAAGTTTCCAAGCAGAAATTAATGAGTACCTTTCGGAATATGTAGGAAGGGAGACACCTCTTTATTTTGCAAAAAATCTCACAAAATACGCTGGCGGTGCACAAATTTATCTTAAAAGAGAGGATCTGAATCATACGGGTGCTCACAAAATTAATAATGCAATTGGTCAGGCCTTGTTAGCTGTGAGAATGGGTAAAAGGAAAATTGTGGCAGAAACCGGAGCTGGACAACATGGTGTTGCAACGGCAACAGTTTGTGCCTTACTAAATCTTGAATGCATTATCTTTATGGGAGAGGAAGATATCAAACGTCAGGCCCTAAATGTGTTCCGCATGGAGCTTCTAGGAGCAAAGGTTGTTAGTGTGACCTCAGGCAGCTCAACCCTAAAGGATGCGGTAAATGAAGCTTTACGCTACTGGGTTGAACATGTGGAGGATACACATTATCTTTTAGGTTCTGTTATGGGACCACATCCATTTCCAGTCATGGTAAGGGATTTCCAAAGTGTCATTGGCAAAGAAACGAAAAAACAGTTTTTGGCAAAAGAAGGGAAACTTCCAGACGTCGTAGTTGCATGTATTGGTGGTGGCAGCAATGCCATTGGAATGTTCCATCCATTTATTGAGGATAAAGAGGTCAGCCTTTATGGTGTAGAAGCAGCAGGGCAAGGAACAGATACAAATTTCCATGCAGCTTCACTTACAAAAGGAAGACCAGGGGTTCTACATGGAGCACTAATGTATTTATTACAGGACAATGATGGACAAATCATTGAAGCACATTCCATTTCAGCTGGGCTGGATTATCCTGGCGTAGGGCCAGAACATAGCTATTTGAAAGACAGTGGAAGAGCGAAATATCGCTCGATAACTGATAAAGAAGCTCTTGAAGCCTTTCAGCTATTATCAAAACTAGAAGGCATCATACCTGCTCTTGAAAGTGCCCATGCCGTAAGTTTTGCTGTTAAACTTGCTGCTGAAATGAAGGAAACAGAGCATATTGTTATTTGTTTGTCTGGTCGTGGTGATAAAGACGTAACAGCTGTTAAAGAGGTATTAGGAAGGGAGAGGTCATAATGAATAGAATTGAACAATCATTTGGAGTCTTAAATGAACAGAATCGGAAGGCTTTCATTCCCTATATTATGGCGGGAGACGGAGGACTGAATGTCCTAGCTGATCGTCTTATTACTTTGGAACAATATGGCGCAACACTCATTGAAGTAGGGGTTCCTTTTTCTGATCCTGTTGCGGATGGTCCGACCATTCAAGAGGCAGGTATTAGAGCTCTTCAAAATGGAACCTCATTAAAAGGGATAATTTCAGAGATTGCAAAGGCAAGAAATAAAGTTTCTGTTCCTATAGTACTTATGACCTACCTTAATCCAATCTATTCATATGGAATTACTGCATTTGCTAACGATATTGCAAAGGCCGGAGTAGACGGCTGTATTATTCCTGATCTCCCGATTGAAGAAGAAGACTTGTTGACAGCAGAACTTTCAGAGGTTGGCGTTGAATTAATTCGGCTTGTAACGTTAACGTCTCCTAAGGAGCGAATTAAAGAAATTGCGAGTAGAGGAAGGGGCTTTTTATATACTGTTACCGTAAAAGGGATAACGGGGACGAGGAAAGAATTTGATCTAGAAGTGGTAGAATTTTTAAAGAAGGTGAAGGAAGTTAGCCCCATACCCGTTGTGGCTGGGTTTGGAATTTCAAACGAAAAACAAATTCAAGATTTAATCCCGCATTGTGATGGTGTTATTGTCGGAAGTAAAATTGTCGATTTATTCCATAAAAGCGATTTAACTGGTTTAGAAAGCTTTATGTCTGTTCTTAAGCCAGAAAAAAACATTAGGTAAGGAAAAAAATCTGCTCGCTGCGAGTGGATTTTTTTTTCAACCAGTGTCATTTGTTACAGCAGCACGAAAATTTATTTACTATAATTTTGTTAACAGATAAAGGTTGGGTAGTTAGGATGAGGAATGTATGATGAAGGTAAAGGAAACAATCAACTCATTAATTGCAGGTATTGATGGTTTTTCCGGTATCTGCTATAAGGTGCACGTTGATTTTTTTAGGAATACATTTACTGTCTTTGAATGGAGAAACAAAGATGTTATACACCCATTTAGCAATCTAGGGAGTATATCTATCGGAAGTGTTGAGGATTTTAAAAAAGATATCTATTCCATGAGAATTTGGGAATGGGAACCCTCTTATCGTAAGGAAGAAGGGATTATTCTTGAGGGGAAATATTGGTCAATAAAAGTGAATACTAAAGACAAAGTTTATGAGAGTGAAGGAATTGAATGTTTTCCACCAGATTGGAATTCATTTTGTCTTGCCGTTGAAAATTTAACAGGTATACCCTTCCGATAAAACAATTCCTATCCAATTGGCAGGAATGTCTTCTTGATACCCTCGTATATCTCTTATATAATTAGACTATACTTTTACTGAATTCTTTCAAATTAACTGTATGAGGGATTTCCCTTAATTTATTAGATAATAAACTTCCAATCTTGGAAGTTTTGTTTGTTTTAACAAATAGTTCATACCAATTGATAGAAAAAAGAGGTGTTATTCTATATGAGGGATATTACAGTTGAGGAATTACAAACGATAAAGAATCCTATCATCATTGATATCCGCTCACCTATTGAGTTTAAGGATGGTGCAATTCCAGACGCAATTAACATTCCTTTGTTTACTGATGAAGAGCGAGAGATTATCGGAACTATCTATAAACATGAAGGACAAGCTACAGCAAAGTGGAAAGCAATGGAGTTTGTTTCACCAAAGATTCCAGCCCTCCTAAATCAAATTAAAGAAGCCATGACAAATGGAGAAGATTTAGTGATTCATTGTTGGCGTGGTGGAATGCGAAGTAAAGCAGTAGTAACATTCCTAGAATTCGCAGGTATTTATGCGATGCGGCTATCCGGCGGCTATAAGGCATACCGACAATATATTCTTCAGCAAATCCCAACGATGTTTCCAGAAAAGGCAATTGTATTGCATGGATTAACCGGAGTAGGGAAGACAGAAGTATTAAAAAATTTAAAACTACGTGGTTATCCAACTCTAGATCTTGAAGAAATGGCTGCACATCGAGGCTCCATTTTTGGTACGATTGGGCTTGGTGAGGGCAATAACCAAAAGACCTTTGATTCACTTTTGTATAAAGGACTTCAAGAAATTCAAGGATCTTCTCATTTTATTATGGAAGCGGAAAGTAAACGGATTGGGAAAGTTGTTCAGCCTGAAGAAATGATGGATAAAAAAATGAAGGGCATTAATATCTATATTCATACCCCTTTAAAACAAAGAGTTAAACAACTAGTAAATGAATATGTCATACCTTTTCAAAATGAACCGTGGTATCACGAGCAGATCTCGATTGGAATGGAAAAAATTCTAAGAAGGATAAAAGATATTGAGATGAAAAAGGCATTAGTTCATAAGGTAGAAAATAAGGAATACCAAGAAATGATTGGTATTTTATTAGAATATTATTACGATCCACGCTATGACCATGCTACTCTTGAATATGATGGAATGTTCATTGACATTTATGCTGATGATTCTATGGATGCAAGTATGAAGGTAATGGCTGAAATTGATAAGCTTTTATTAAAAAAGAAAAAGGTTTATGAAGGCCAGATATAAAGCCAGTATTGGGAAAACTTCTTGTAAATTCATTAAATTGCAACGAATGAACGAAAATTCTAAATAATTCCACAACTATTTCTTCCTATGACAGATTATAATAGAAGTATAATCTATAATAGAAAGGAAGCTTTGTAATGAGAGAGTCAAGAATTTACCATCACCGCTTAGTTGATTGTCAGGAACATGTTGCCTTTACAACGGTAGATGGTATTGACGTGTTCAAAGGAAGTCCTGCCATCCAAACGTGCCTAAATTGTGGTCACAGTGAATTACCAAGCGAGGTAAAAGAAAATATAGACTCGTCCATCCATGAAAAAAGAAAAAAACCACTGGTTACAACAAAACTTTTTGAGCTAACTAAGGGTTTCTTATAACGATTTAAACCTTGAGGCCGGACTCTGGCCTTTTATTTTTTTGCATAAAAAAACCGCCAGAGTTGGCGGTTCTTAATACATGTCGAAAGCTTATCGATTTTTAAATGGCCTCAATCCACGACGTTTTATTTCATCTTTTAAAATCTTTATCCATTCTTTTTCCTTTCCAGATTTTAAAGCATCCCGATACGTTACAACCAACAGCTCGTTACTCATTATTTTCAACTTTGCAAGCCTCCCTCGGAATAGTGGATTGAATATTCAGTTTTTACTATTGTAATCGTTTTCTAATCATTTGAGAACCTTTTTCACATATTTGTCATACTTAAAACACAAAATCCTTCAAAAGTTCTAAGGAAAATTTAGTTGCACTAGAGTGGAACGTTTGATTATACTTAGGAATAGTTATTTAACGGAAAGGAAAGGTGTAAGAATGATTCATTTAACATGGCGTGAACGTGAAACAGTAAAAAAGGTAAAATGTGTTCATACGGATGCAAAAAAATACATTGTAAATAACGCATTAACTGCTGGAAAAACTTATGATGTTAAAAATGAAACGGATGAGTTCTATTATATTATTGACAATACCGGCAAGATTGGCGGGTTTTACAAAGAATATTTTCAAAATGTAGACTGATGGGCCATGCCTGCAGTCTCTTTTTTTAATTAAATTACGGGGGAATAAGGTTATGCAGATGTGGAATGAGCTTTTTGAGTTAAGAGGGGAAATGGTCAGATTAGTACCAATTAGTTTCGACCATTTAGAGGGATTATGGGAGGCAGCTAGACCTGATGAAATATGGACCTATATGGCTACTACTGTAAGAAGTAAAGAAGAAATGGTGCAGATGATAGCTTCTTCTATTCAGAAAAGAGAACTGGGTACAGACTATACATTTACAGTAGTTAATCAGGAGGACCAAATCATTGGAAGTACTCGGTACCTTGATATTTTACCTGAACATAGGAGCTTAGAAATTGGGTCGACTTGGTATCATCCCGATTCCTGGAGAACTAGAGTAAACACTGAATGTAAATACCTGCTTCTACAACATGCATTTGAAAGTTGGAACTTTAGAAGAATTCAACTTAAAACAGATTCCCGAAACCTCCGTTCTCAGAAAGCGATTGAACGAATAGGGGCTGTCAAGGAGGGAACGTTGCGGAAGGATCGAAAAATATCTGGCGGCTATGTTCGTGATACAGTTTACTTTAGTATCCTTAATGAGGAATGGGAAACAGTAAAAAAGGAATTAGAAATAAAATTGAGTTTAAAATAAACCAAAGCCAGGCACTTAAAGCCTGGCTGATTTTCATGAATTTATTTTGCGTCTGGAAATACACGTCGAATCGTGTTGGAAAAGTCTTGTTGGAAGTTGTCATTACTATTTCCATTCCGACTATCCCTAACATACGTATTCATGCGTTTATAGAATGCCTGATTTGTTGAAATGTAGACATTGTCAATTTGGTCATCTGATGATTTAACTTTCCGAAAGATTTTATGCTCCAACTCTTCTGATAAACCATTTTGATTTGAATTCTTCAGTTTAACAGCCACATAAGCATTGTTATCAGCGACAATAATAGTAGCTTTGTCTACCTGGGGCATTGCAGTTACCTTTTGGGCTGCGTAGTCGGCTACTTGTATTCTGGCTCTAGTGGTACCAGTGTTATTAACATTAGCAGCACCATGGTTAACTTTACGGTTTTGTTCCACATCCAAGCCAGGATCACTAATGTCATTGGTGGTCATAGCTGGCCCACCTTGTTTTGGAGTATAATTTACACGTGCAAGATCGGCACCATTTTGATTCCGATGTGCAAATTCATTATTACCATTATTTTGAGCACATCCTGTTAATACAAGGCTTAATATAAGCGAAGGAAAAAAAAGATTACGTTTTTTCATCAATATGTACTCTCCTTTGTCGAACGTATTCATGGTTAGGATTCCATATTCTTAAAAATCTATCCAATAAAAAAGAAGCATTGGGGTTCCAATGCTTCTTTTCACTCCTATTAATTCGTACTTGCTTGCATTTCTGTTTTTTTAGCTTTTTGATAAACTTTTCTGCTTAACCATGTTTGCAGTATTAAAAACAAACCGCCTACTGCCCAATAAAGCGGCAGTGCTGCAGGAGAACTGAAAGAGAAGACTACAATCATGAGTGGTGACAATAGCCCCATGAATTTCATTTGCTGCTGCTGTGCCGCTGGCATACTAGACTGCGAAACTTTAAATTGGAAATAATAAATTACACCTGCAATGAGGGTAATGATGATATCAGGGTGTCCGAGACTAAACCATAAGAATTGGTGAGTCGCAATCTCTTCAGAACCACGAATCGCATAATAAAAGCCCGTTAGGATTGGCATTTGAATTAATATAGGTAAACATCCCATATTCAATGGATTTACGCCATGCTTCTGATAAAGTCCCATCATTTCCTGCTGTAGTTCTTGCTTCTTTTTTGGATCACTTTCTTCTTTTAATCTCTTTTGGATGTCTTCCATTTCTGGCTTTAAGCCATCCATCTTTTCTTTCATGTCCATTTGATTTTTATATTGTTTTAGCATAAATGGCAGTAAAATAAGTCTGATGATAAGAGTAACGAGAATTATGGACAATCCATAGTTGCCATTGAATAGCTCCGCTAAAAAGTGAATAGATACAATAAAGGGTTCAACAAAATACGTATGGAAAAATCCATCTCCTTTTCCATCTGCAGCTGAACAGGCTGATAGTAAAATGGTGGTTAATGCTAATAGTAAAAGTATCGAAAAAGAACGTTTGTTTTTCATATTTCCTCCTAGTATTGTTTAAGTTGTTTAAATTGCCAAACGGGAGGAGGAAATAGGATCTTCATTATCGTTCTGTGAACATTCTTTTCTACGAATATATTTTACTATTCGAATTAGTATAATATTTTGATTAAGTGAGCTTTTCTTTTTATATAAAAACAATGGGTGATTGATTTTTGTATGTGTAGGTTCGCTTATGGTTCCCATAAAGCAATATTCCACATTCCATGCCCAAAGTAATTTGATAATAACACCGAAGTATAAACTTAAGTAAAGAGCCTCTAATGCGTTTGCATCAGTTAATTCAATGAGCACTTGGTACAAAAATAATCACCTCGCTTTTGCCTGCTATAGTTTTGAGTATAAAGGAGAAAAGGTAAAGAATCAATTTAATCAAATAATCCAAAAATGCTGCTCATCTAAAGAGCAGCATTTTCTTTATTCCAGTGTGCTGTAATCATTTCATAAGCGAATTGTACCTTTTCTTCTGTCGGTGGTTCCACATGCTGTAATGGATATTCAAGTCCAAGTGCTTCCCATTTATAGACACCTAGCTTATGGTAGGGAAGGATCTCAATTTTTTGCACATTTTCAAGCGTACCGATGAATTCCCCAAGCTTTTGAAGGTCTTCTGGATCATCTGACACAGTAGGAACTAGCACATGGCGGACCCAAACAGGTACTTTACGTTCAGATAAAAACTTTGCAAATTCAAGGATATGATCATTTGCCATTCCTGTTAACTGAATATGTTTCTTGCGGTTTATATGCTTCAAATCGAGTAAGATTAAGTCTGTATACTGTAATAACTCTTCAAGTTGTTCAATAAACAGTTTAGAGTGTGAGAAACAGCCACCGGATGAATCAATGGTCGTATGAATCCCTTTCTTTTTACATTCCTTAAACAATTCTGTAAGGAACGGTATTTGTAGAAGTGGTTCGCCGCCGCTTACAGTAATTCCTCCACCAGATGATTGGATGAAAGGCAGGTAGGATATTAGATCATCCATGATTTCGGAAACGGTCATCTGTTTGCCGCTGCCAATTTCCCATGTATCAGCGTTATGACAAAACTGACAGCGTAATAGGCAGCCTTGTGTAAATACAACATAGCGTATACCTGGTCCGTCGACTGTTCCTAATGTTTCAATCGAATGAATATTTCCGTTCATGATGAAATCCCCCTTTAATTTTAAAGCAGGAGCGCCTTGAAAAAAGGAGCCCCTTAATCTAATTTACAGTGATTCGTGGAAAGTACGGTTTATTACATCAAGTTGCTGTTCTTTTGTTAATTTGATGAAGTTTACCGCATATCCAGAAACACGAATGGTTAATTGTGGGTATAATTCTGGGTGTTCCATTGCATCCAATAATGTCTCTTTGTTAAAGACGTTAACATTCAGATGGTGACCAGATTTTATTCCATATCCGTCTAAAATTGACACTAAGTTACGAACCTGACTTTCTTCTTCTTTCCCTAATGCTTTAGGAACGATGGAGAAAGTATTTGAAATTCCATCCATTGCTGAACTATATGGAAGTTTCGCAACAGAAGATAGCGAAGCAAGTGTACCTTTTGTATCACGACCATGCATTGGGTTTGCACCTGGTGCGAATGGTTCGCCGGTACGACGGCCATCAGGTGTATTACCAGTCTTCTTACCATAAACGACATTTGATGTAATCGTCAAGATTGACATTGTATGAACGGAGTTTCGGTAAGTTTGGTGCTTCCGTAACTTTTTCATAAATGTTTCAACGATTTCAACTGCAATGCTGTCAACACGGTCATCGTTATTTCCGTATTTTGGGTAATCTCCAGTTGTTTCGAAATCAACAGCAAGGCCGTTTTCATCACGAATTACTTTTACTTCACCATATTTAATTGCACTTAATGAGTCAGCGACTACGCTCAATCCAGCAATGCCTGTTGCCATTGTACGTAAGATCTGAGAGTCATGTAACGCCATTTCAATTCTTTCATAGCTATATTTATCATGCATGTAGTGGATAACATTCAAGGTATTAATATATAAACCTGCAAGCCATTCCATCATTTGATCAAATTTCTGCATAACTTCTTCATAATTTAATACATCGGAAGTAATGGGTTGGTATTGTGGACCAACTTGAATTTTTAACTTTTCATCCACACCACCGTTAATGGAGTAAAGCAAAGCCTTTGCAAGGTTTGCACGAGCACCGAAGAACTGCATTTGTTTACCAATCTCCATTGCAGATACGCAGCAAGCAATTCCGTAATCATCGCCATACTCAGGACGCATAATATCATCGTTTTCATATTGGATTGAACTCGTTTTTATTGACACTTTGGCACAATATTTTTTAAAGTTTTCAGGCAGCTGTGGTGACCATAATACCGTTAAGTTTGGTTCCGGAGCGGGACCTAAGTTATCTAATGTATGAAGGAAACGGAATGAGTTCTTTGTTACTAAGGAACGACCGTCAGATGCCATACCTCCAATAGACTCAGTTACCCAAGTTGGGTCTCCGCTGAATAAATCATTATAATCTGGTGTACGAGCAAATTTTACTAATCGAAGTTTCATAACAAAATGGTCTACTAATTCCTGTGCCTCAACTTCGGTTAAAGTTCCATTTTCTAGATCTCTTTCTACATAAATATCTAAGAAAGTAGAAACGCGTCCAAGACTCATTGCAGCACCGTTCTGCTCTTTAATCGCTGCTAAGTATCCAAAATATAACCATTGGAATGCTTCTGCAGCTGTTGTTGCTGGCGTAGAAATATCAAAGCCGTGACTGCTGGCCATTTCTTTTAATTCTTTTAAAGCACGAATTTGTTCTGCAATTTCTTCGCGAAGACGCATATTGTCTTCTGTCATTACTTTACTAGTATCTTTATGATCGTTTTGCTTTTGTTTGATTAAGAAATCTACACCATATAGAGCTACACGGCGGTAGTCTCCGATGATTCGACCACGTCCGTAGGCATCAGGAAGTCCTGTAATAATCGCCGCTTTACGTGCCAGCATCATTTCGTCTGTATAAGCATCGAAAACCCCTTGGTTGTGAGTTTTACGGAACTCTGTAAAGAATCTTTCGATTTCTG
Organism: Neobacillus sp. CF12; assembly: GCF_030348765.1. Classification (GTDB taxonomy): domain Bacteria; phylum Bacillota; class Bacilli; order Bacillales; family Cytobacillaceae; genus Neobacillus. The sequence goes on from NZ_JAUCEU010000007.1 coordinate 5,842,749, forward strand.
GATTTAGTTCGTATCCATAAGATTCTAATGCTGCTTTTGCCATCCGAATTCCACCGAAAGGCTGCATAGAACGATTAAAAGGCTTGTCAGTCTGAACGCCAACTACTTTTTCAAGTTCTTCATTAAGGTAACCAGGTGTGTGTGAAGTAATCGTAGATACTGTTTCAGTATCCATGTCTAAGACTCCGCCTTTTTCACGTTCCTGTTTTGTTAGTTCCAATACTTGTTCCCAAAGCTTATTTGTTGCTTCAGTTGCTCCTGCTAGGAAGCTATCGTCACCTTCGTATTGATTATAGTTTTTGAGTATGAAATCACGTACGTTAACTTCTTTTGTCCAAGAACCTTTTGTAAAACCTTTCCACTGTTCCATTATTATTTCACCTCGTAAGTTTGTTTAATAATTAATATAACTGTGTAGCAGTTATTTCTTAACTAGAGTGTAACAGATTTTTTGTGAATGAAGTCACGTATATTGTTAACATATTGTGAACCTTAATTTTTTATTGATATATCAAGGTTTTTGTGTTCTATGTAAAAGGAATAGGTATGGTTGATTTTAATAACTGTACTATAATTATTTTGGGAAAAATGAGAACTGTTATATAAGAAATTATCAATAATACCAACATGTTTATAGTGTAAACTTATGAAACAGATACCCATCTACAATTAAAAAAGCAGGAGAGAAATCTCCTGCAAGCTGTCGAGAAAGTATGTTTTGTTATCTTAATTATAGGACCACAGTGTGTGGCAATTCTAGTTTAATGCTCCCCTGTTGATTGGAGCGGAAGGTGCGAACTCCTGCGGGAGTACGGGGCAGGGGGAGACCCCGCAGGCGCTTCAGCGCCGAGGAGGCTTCCCGGCACGCCCGCGGAAAGCGAAGCACCTGGAGCGGAAATCAACAGGCCACTGAGCAGGCACGAATTTTTAAAAAATTGTAGGTTAGACTCTGATTAAATAAAAAAATTGCCGAGAAAGATACCCTTTCTCGACAATCTGGCAGGAGAGAAATCTCGTGCTTTTAATCGACGATGATATCAGCAATCATTGGGCCATTATGATCTCTGTCTCCATGGACTTCACAAATCAAACGATAAGTACCCTCTTTATCAATTTGAAGGGGGACCATGGTTTCTTCCCCTTTCTTGACGGTTCCTTTGATGTCTGTCCCTTCAATATAGAATGGGTGCTCCTCCCCGTTAATACCACTAATAAATAAATTTACCTTTTCACCAGCATCGACATTAATTGTACCTGGGTCCCAACGGTATACTTCTATTTCCTTTCCGTCTTTCATCGTCGCTTTGTACTCTACTGTTACCATATGAATTTCTCTTACATTTTCGCTTGCTGTTTGATTGAACACAGCTGTATCGCCTGCTTTTAATAGAAACCAAGCAGAAATGGTTACAAGTAAGAATGCCGTTACTAAAATAAAGACAAGTGTATCTTTCTTTAATACTAAAAATCTCATATTAACCCCCCAATAATTTGTCCTATTTCATGTTTATGCAGAGAAGGGAGGTAAACTTGTCTCTTTTTTAATAATTTTTTTCTATTGCTCATACATATACTTCATTTAAGTAATATTTCTTTGTTTTTCCAGTTTAAGAGTTTATAGTTAGAACAGTATTGAAAGTATAGGTGGTAATCTACGGGTATGAAAAAAGGAAAATTATTTACCGTTGTAAAATTTCTCTTCCCATTACTATTATTAACTTTTGCTCTCCTTGAAATGAAAAAGTTTATCGGGAATTTAGACCTTGGATTACTTCAAACTGAAATTTCTCAACTACATATAGGTACTTTACTCCTTATTTTTATCGTGTTGTTTGCGGCAGTTTTGCCGATGCTCCTTTATGATCTTATGTTAATAAAGGTTCTTGGGTTAAAAGCAAGGAGAAAAGAAGTCATAGAACAAGCATTAATCGTTAATACCTACTCAAACTTATTTGGTTTTGGCGGACTAATTGGGGTGATGTTAAGAACCTATTTCTATCATAAATGGGAAGAGGATAAACGGCGATTAGTAGGTGGAATTGCGGCAGTTTCCTTATTTTATATGACAGGAATGTCCTTGCTTGCCTTAATTGTAGCAATAGGATATATGAATCATCCCATTTTTGTACAAACGAAATGGCTATATTTTGCTGTTCTGGCTGTGTCAATCTATTTGCCGATATTTTCTGGAATACATGTAATTAAAAGTAGAAGGGACAAGCAGTCATTAATCACCATTGGAGCAGGAGTAAAACTTTTCTTCATTTCAGTGGTAGAGTGGACAGCAGTCTTTTGTGGTCTTTGGTTCTTATCTTGGAGTATGAATATCCCACTCACCTTTGAACAGCTTTTTCCTGTTTATGTTGTGGCGACTTGCGCAGGTATTATTAGTATGATTCCTGGCGGCCTTGGTTCATTTGATCTAGTATTTATTTGGGGAATGCAGTACTTACATGTTCCAGAAGAAAAAGTCCTCGTTGTCCTTTTATTCTACCGAATTGGATATTATTTGCTTCCATTTTTACTCAGTACTGTTCTTTTTATTAAGCGATACTGGGAAAAATGGAACAAATCATGGAGTAACATTCCTAACACAATCGTCCAAAATGTTAGTCACGTTGCCGTAACAGTACTCGTCTTTCTCTCTGGTTCAATCCTGCTATTATCTGCAAGTGTCCCTGGCATCATTGACAGACTTAGAATCGCTCAGGAAATTTTATCATTTCCGATTATAAATATTTCCCATCAACTTTCAGTAGCTGCGGGCTTTCTCTTACTAGGATTGTCGAGGGGAATCGAATACAGTGTGAAAAGGACCTACGATTTGACAATGCTTGTGTTAATACTTGCTGCCTTGTTTTCAATATTTAAAGGTATTGATTATGAAGAAGCTATTTTCCTTATCAGTGTTGCATTATTGCTCAGAATGTCAAAAGGACAATTTTATCGTGAAAGTTATGTCCTTACTTGGGGAAAAACGACTGTTGATATCCTTATCATCACGGTCATTATTTCGATGTATATAGTGATTGGCTACTCTAATTTACCATCAGCAAAAATTACCATACCGTCACAATTTTTGCCTTATGTCATTGAAGATTCATCGGATTTATTTACCAGTGCGATTATCGGTCTGCTGATTGCATTACTGATTCTTTATGCAGGGTATATAATAAGCAAACCAAAAAAGTGGAAATTTGAAAATTCTATTGATCATAAGAAGGAGATATTATCCCACTTAAACACCTATCATGGGAAAGTTTTGTCCCATCTCATCTTTCTCCATGATAAATATATTTTTTGGAACAGTAAGAAAAACGTCTTAATTTCATTTCAACAGTACGCAGACAAACTAGTGATTCTTGGAGATCCAATTGGTGAAAAAAGTGAATTGTCTCATGCGATAGAAGAGTTCCAAGAAATTTCCGATCGATATGGATATACCCCCGTTTTTTATCAGGTAAGTGATGATATGCTTCCATATCTCCATGGAAACGGATACACCTTATTTAAATTAGGTGGGGAAGTATCAAAATACGCATTCGTAAGTGAAAAAATTGCAGCGCAAATTTATCTACATGGTAACGAAGTATATCCTTTTCAGGATTTAAGAGAATTTAAAGAAAAATATACGAATAATTGGGAGTCAAAGTATTTAGGGTATAGGAGAAAGTCTAAATTCTCTCTGCCATTAACGATGACCCAAATAACATTATTGATATCCAAGCGAAGAATATAGGAAAAGCCATGGAGAGAATTCTCTTCATGGCTTTTTTTGTACCAAATTCGAGAGCAATAGCATGAGGAAAGAAATAATGACCATTGACAGAACCAAGGACCAAGCTAATTTCATATTTCCGGATTCCATCGCAACATATATCGCAGTTGGGGCTGTTTGTGTTTTTCCAGGTATATTTCCAGCAAACATTAGCGTTGCACCAAATTCGCCAAGAGCCCGTGCGAAGCTCATGATCAACCCTGAAATAATAGAAGGTAGTGTTAATGGCAGTGAAACAAATAGAAAAACTTTAACTATACCTCCACCATCAACTCTTGCTGCATTTTCAATATCCTGATCAACCGATTGGAAGCCTAGTTTTACCGATTGATACATAAGTGGAAAAGCAACAGTTGTGGAAGCGATAATTGCGGCCCAGGGGGTGAACATAAGGGAATGTTGAAAAAAATCCTCGATAAAAGCACCAATTGGACTGTTTCTGCCAAAAAAGTATATTAATAAGAATCCTATCACCGTGGGCGGTAAAACAATAGGGAGCATAAGGAAAGTCTCGAGAATCATCTTCCCTTTAAAATGCTTATTATATAATAGTCGTGCAAAAAGGACCCCTAAAAAACTAACAATAATGACAGAAATAAATGCGATTTCAAGTGAGAATCTAAGGGGATACCAAAATTCGTATGTAAACATGATTATCAATCCAATACTATAAAGCCATATTTTTCAAAAATTGTTTTGGCTGTATTACTTTGTAAATAGGAAAGAAATAACTCAGCCTCTTTTTTATTCGAAGTGGATGTTATGATGCCACCAGGGTAGATAATAGGATCGTGAGACTGTTCTTCCGCAACTGCGACAACTTTTACTTTATCAGAGACTTTTACATCTGTCATATAAACAATGCCTGCATCCACATTACCTGTTTCTACATAGGTTAGAACTTGACGAACATCCTTTGTTTGAATGACTTTTGTGTGGATTTGTTCCCAAATACCAGAATTTTGCAGGGTTTGTTTAGCATATTTACCGGCTGGAACGGATTCGGGTATACCAATCGCAATTTTTTTGATTTGACCAGAGTTTAGATCAATAAATCCATTTATTTTAGCAGAGTTTTCTTTGTTTGTAATTAAAACGAGTTTGTTCCCTAATAATTCAGTCTGATTTTGTTTATCGATTAACCCTTCTTGTGTTAATGCAATAAAATGTTCTTGTGAAGCAGAGAGAAAAAGATCAACGGGTGCCCCTTGAAGTATTTGTTGTTTCAAAGCTCCGGAACTACCTATATTATACAAAATTTTTATCTGTTGATTTTCTTTTTCGAAAATCTTTTTTATCTCTATAAGGGATTCATTAAGACTTGCTGCAGCAGAAATGGTTAATTCTACGGGTTTTGTTTGGTGTGATTCTTTTGGTGAACAAGCGGATATGCCTAGTAGTACAATAATCGCAATACCCGCAAGAAAAAATGACTTTGTCATGAATTACTTCCTCTCAAATACTATCAAAGTTTCTTCTTTCATTATAACGAAAGTATATTCTTCCTAAAAGTAGTGAGCAATAAAAAAACTGCCTGGGAGGCAGTCTTAAGTATGAATCTATAATTGTCCTATGTTGTTTAAATCTATTGAAGTCTGCTTTCAACTTGCTGACAAACTTCATCTGCGCTCATTCCATTTGCTTCAATAACAGAACCTTTTGTAAAGGTATCCTGCATTCCCATTACATTTGAATCTAAACCCGTAACAACACAGCAATCGCAACTCTGTGCGTCAGATTCCTGTCTTAATTGAACGACATCATGTCCTTTTTCCCTTAATGCTTGTTGAATATCTGTCAGAGATTCTTCTACTCCAATTTTCGCCATACAAAACACCTCCTCCTCCTAAATTATCATGCCAAAGTTCTTTGTTATTTATTCTGTATAAGACATGATAATCTTCAAAAACTAAAAGAGGAGGTGTTACCATGGGAAAACGTAAAAAGGATCCATCAACCATTGGCCTTGCTTCACCACAGGTCGAAGGCCAAGGAACAACAACAACAGAAACCGGCACCAGAGAAGCTTCCTCATCACGCAGGAAACAAAAGAGAGACTAATAATGAAAAAGCTGTGTTACAGCAATAAGTAAATTTTGGCACAAATCAACAGACAAAATTTAACAAGGAAAAAAAGCGGGCACATATTGTGTCCGCTTTAACCTTTTACTTATTGTACATCTCTGCAACTTGCTTTTGTACTTCACTATTTTCAAGATACTCATCGTATGTCATTTGCTTATCAACCAATCCATTTGGAGTTAATTCAAAAATCCGATTCGCGATGGTTTGGATAAACTGATGGTCATGTGAGGAAAAAACAAGTGACCCTTTGAAGTTAATCAAACCATTGTTTAGTGCGGTAATGGATTCCAAATCAAGATGGTTTGTTGGCTCATCAAGAAGTAAAACATTAGCGCCATTAAGCATCATCTTAGAGAGCATACAACGAACTTTTTCTCCTCCAGAAAGGACGCTTGCTTTCTTAAGCACTTCTTCACCAGAAAATAGCATTCTGCCTAAGAATCCTCTTAAGAAACTTTCACTTTCATCTTTAGGAGAGAACTGGCGCAGCCAATCCACTAGATTTAGTTCGCTGTTTTCAAAATACTCGGAGTTATCCTTAGGGAAATAAGCTTGAGAAGTGGTAATACCCCATTTAAAGGTTCCGCTGTCAGCTTCCATTTCACCCATTAATATTTTGAAGAGAGTTGTTTTAGCAACTTCATTCGGTCCTACAAGAGCAATTTTATCACCCTTGTTCATAAAAAAGCTGACATTATCTAGTACTTTAACGCCATCAATTGTCTTTGATAGACCTTCTACCATTAATAAATCATTACCAATTTCACGCTCCGGTGTAAATCCAACAAATGGATAGCGACGGGAGGATGGACGAATATCGTCAAGAGTAATTTTATCTAATAACTTTTTACGGGAAGTTGCCTGTTTGGATTTAGATGCATTTGCACTAAAACGAGCAATAAAAGCTTGAAGTTCCTTTATTTTCTCTTCTTTCTTTTTGTTTGCATCAGAAGTCAGTCTTGTAGCTAATTGACTTGATTCATACCAAAAATCATAGTTACCTACATAAATTTGAATTTTTCCAAAGTCTAAGTCTGCAATATGAGTACACACTTTGTTTAAGAAATGACGGTCATGGGACACGACGATGACTGTATTTTCAAAGTTAATTAAGAACTCTTCTAACCACTGAATCGCCTTAATATCTAAGTGGTTCGTCGGCTCATCCAATAATAAGACGTCAGGTCTGCCAAAGAGAGCCTGTGCAAGAAGAACCTTAACTTTTTCTGACCCTGTTAATTCAGCCATTTTTTTATAATGTAAGTCTTCACCGATACCTAGACCTTTTAATAGAATAGCTGCTTCCGGTTCTGCTTCCCAACCGTTTAATTCAGCAAATTCACCTTCAAGTTCTGCTGCTTTCATACCATCTTCATCCGTGAAGTTTTCCTTCATGTAAATGGCATCTTTTTCTTGCATAACTTGGTATAGTCTCGCATGACCCATGATAACGGTTTTTAATACTTCTTGTTCTTCGTATTCAAAGTGGTTCTGTTTTAAAACAGCCATCCGTTCATTGGGACCTAGTTGAACTGTACCTGTTTGAGATTCAATCTCTCCAGATAATATTTTTAAAAAAGTTGATTTTCCGGCGCCGTTTGCACCAATTAGACCATAGCAATTTCCTGGTGTAAATTTAATGTTTACATCTTCGAATAACTTCCGGTCTCCATATCTTAAACTTACGTTACTTACAGTTATCATTTATAATTATCCTCCAACAGCAAAATATCTACTAATTATACCATTAAAATGGGTGAAGAGCGAATTCTTTGTTGAATGAGACGTTTTAATAGGAGAAAATAAACTAAATTGCAGAAAATTTTTCTAATTTTTTTTCGTAGTTTTCACACTTTATTCATATTTTTGTTGTAGAATTGTTATAAAGAAGTACTGAAGGAATAAAGTAGGTGAGAAGTATGTCGAAAAAGCAACTTACTGAACTTGTTACTAAGTTAAAACAGGCCGGAATCAAAGCAAGTTTAACAAAACCTAAGTCCAACTACCTATTATCTCTACAACAAATAAAAAAATTTCCTTCATCGGTGAATTAAATAGGTATTAAAAAGCGATTAATCCCAGGGACTAACCGCTTTTTTTATGCTCTTATTCAAGTTCATCCATAATCTCCTCATAGACCTCTTGTTTATCAAAATCTTCTCCCATTGGAAACTTTGAAATGTATTTGTTATTTTCATCGAGTAAATAGATGAAAGAAGTATGAACAAATTGTCCGTTACCAGGGTCTTTATATTGGAACTTTAGTGATTCGGCAACTTCCCTAATCTTTTTCTGGTCAGCTTTGATATTTTCCTGATCACCTGTAAGGAATATCCAATTGTCGGAATTTTGAATTTCAAAAGCATTCATATATTTTTGTAACAGTTCAGGTGTGTCTCGGTAGGGATCTATCGTGATTGTAACGAATTCAATTTCTTTACCAAAGACGTTTCTTTTTTCTAAATCGTCCTTTAATTCAACCATTTTTTGGGTGGTAGTAGGGCAAATATCGGGACAATGAGTATAAATAAATTCGACAAGCTTAATTTTTTTATCCTCACCAAAATTATACGATTCACCATTCTGATTAATTAAGGTGATATTTGCTGGGACTTTTACACTTGCATCGCGGATAAGAAAATAAGATATCCCTGCTGCAATCAATAGGAATACTGCTAGACTACATATTAGATAGATTTTTTTCATGATTTTTTCCCCCTCCTACAATAAAGATAAAGAAGTTTTTAGTAAAAAGATGTGGATATTTGGTGAACAAAATTGCTTCTTATACCTGGGGAGAAACCTAATCAATCGTACAATGGGAGACAGGGCAGTTTTCGCAATCATTTTCTCTCTTTAGATAATCCAGATTATGGATAATGATTTTTTTATGGTCTATGGAAATAACCTTTCTTTTTTTTAAATCAGTTAGCATTCGACTGACGATTTCCCTTGCTGTTCCACAAAAATGAGCTAAATCCTGTGTAGTGATAGGAACAGTTATATGAATTCCGTCCTCTTTATGCAAGCAATAACTGTTTGAAAGCCGAATTAAGGTAGAATAGAGAGCACCTTTTTTTCCATATAGCACTAAATCTCGGAATTTTGTCATCGTACTTCTAATATGGTCATTCATCCATTTTATAAACTGATATCCCAGATTGCTATTCTGAAATAATGCTTTTTCAAGATAGTCCAATTGAATACCTGCGACATAACCGTCTTCCATTACCCTAGCATTGAAAATATATCTTGGTTCTTCAGTAAAAAGGGTTAACTCACCAACAATGTCGTGCTCTGTGCATAAACGTAAATATAATTCCTGACCTACAGCGTTCATCTTTGATATTTGTATTCTTCCGGATAGAATCAGATACATTTCAGAAGCATGCTGACCTTCTTGAAACAAAAACGATCCTTTTTTTATCTCAATTATTCTCCCTGAAGCATGTAAAAGTTCAATTAATTCTTCGGTTAAAGGATGCTCTGTTTTGGTGTTAATCATGAATACCACCTGTTACAATTATTTGACCTATTTTAATCATACGTCCTTATCAAGCAAAGAAATAGGCAATCTAAAGTCAATAATGTTAAACATTTATGACTTTTTGTATATAATAAAAAAGTGATGGTAGAGTTTCATCTCAATTTTGACATTTTTTTCTGATTATTGTATTCTTTAAGGGGATTAATACTTTCTAAGAAAAAGGAGTTATGTTGTATGTTAGGTGTCGTTCTTAACTAATCCAATCAATTGGATATTTTTCATTCCGATTATACCTTGTTCAATTTTTGATTGGGATAAGGTCTATTTATGTTTGGAATGAAGTTAAGAACAATGGGCATACCATGCATACAATTCTACTCCATGTTGCTGTGTACATTCATGTAGGCAGTATTTTTATGGATAAAATTGTATATTCAAGACGAGCAATTACTCGTTTTTTATTTAGTGTAGCCGCAATGACATTGTTCATTGCGGTTATTTTTATATCATTTGGAGGGAAAAACATTGAATTCACATACATTTAAAGTTTTGGAAGTACAAAAAATAAAAGATAGAATAGCGGAATTTGCACTAACAAGTGAAGGAAAAGAAAAAATCAATAACCTTTCCCCATCGACGAATTTGAAACAAATTGAAGCATGGCTTGATGAGGTTTCTGAAGGCGTTGAAATATTAAAGATGAGTTCAAGTGTACCAGTTCATGGTCTCGGAGGAATGGAACAAATTTTATCGAAATTAAACAAAGGGACAGCATTACGTCCAGATCAATTAACCAAGCTATATGATTTCTTAGATTGTTGTGGGAAAATGCGCAGGTTTATGAAGGATAAAGAGTATTTAGCACCGAGAGTAACCTCATATGTTGAAGTAATTGAGGAATTACCGGACCTAGCAGGTGAAATTAATCGATGTATTCGAAATGGCAGAGTAGACGATTATGCCACAAAAGAGATACTGAAAATCAGAAAACAAATCGCCATTCAAGAGGAGCGGCTAAAAGAAAAAACCTTGCAGTTGATTCGTTCTAACAAATATAAAACGTATTTGCAAGAGAATGTTGTTAGTCAAAGAGATGGGAGGTACGTAATACCTATTAAGAAGGAATATCGAAATAAAATAAAGGGAGCTGTTCTAGATACCTCAGCATCTGGTTCAACGTTATTTATTGAACCTGAAGAAATTGCTGTCTTTCAGGAGCAATTGACGTGGCTGCATGCAGATGAAGAGGTTGAGATCCAAAAAGTTTTGAGCTACTTAACTGGATTAGTAGAGGAGAAGGAACCGCAAATCCGGTTAGCTATCGAAACAATGGTCCACTATGACTTTTTGTTTGCTAAAGCAAAATATAGCAGGTCTATTAATGGTGTGAAGGTTGGGGTAAATGATGAGCAGGAGATAAAGTTAATTCAGGCAAAGCACCCACTAATTGGTGATCTGGCAGTTCCGTTATCTGTAAGGATGAAGGAAGGGCAGAATGCACTTGTCATAACGGGGCCGAATACAGGTGGAAAAACGGTAAGTATAAAAACAGTTGGATTGTTGACTCTTATGGTTCAGTGCGGCCTCCATATTCCTGCATCTGAAGAAAGTAATCTCAGTGTTTTTCAGCGGATTCTAGTGGATATTGGTGATGGTCAAAGTATTACTGAAAATTTAAGTACTTTTAGTTCAAGGATTGTGAATATCATTGAAATTCTTAAGGATACAAATGACCAGTCATTGATTCTCCTAGATGAGCTTGGTTCCGGAACCGATCCAGGTGAAGGGATGGGTCTAGCGACTGCCATCTTAGAGCAGCTTTTTGAAAAAGGGGCGATGATTTTAGCGACCACTCACTATAGTGAAATAAAAGAGTTTGCTGAGGAGCATCCAGGATTTATGAATGGATCGATGGAGTTTGATCTTGAGACACTTAGCCCGACCTATCGGCTGAATATAGGAAGAGGGGGAGAAAGTCAGGCTTTTGCCATTGCCTTAAAACTAGGAATTCACCCAAAAATCATAGAGAGAGCACATCAAGTAACCTATAAAGAAGTAAAAACTTATGCTCATAAGGAAACAGATAGTTGGAAACAGAAGGAATTAGAAAAACAAGTGATTGTTAATAAATATAAATATCGGAAAAAAGTGGTTAATCCTGAGGCAAAAATCGTTATTTATAGTCAAGGAGATAATGTGAAAATTTCACCGACAGATGAATTTGGGATTGTGTATAGCGGACCCGATCCGCAAGGAAATTATATTGTTCAAGTAAAAGGTGAAAAAGTAGCAATTAACCACAAGCGAATAAAACTTTATATCGCAGCAAGTGAACTTTATCCCGACGATTATGATTTTGATATCATTTTTCAAACGAAGGATAATAGGAAAAAAAGTAAAATCCTTTCTAAAAGGCATGATGATGAAATAACCATTGATCATACAGATATATAAGTAGAAGCCTTCCCTAACCGGAAGGCTGATTTTATTTGCGTATTTTTTCAGCAAGTAGTTGTTTCACTTGGTTATAACTTAATCCTGATTGGCTATTTAATCTTTTTACTTCTGCAATATCCGTACCAACTACCGTAAATTTTCTATCTGTAGTTTTCATTTAAATATTCCTTCCTATTATTGTTTATGGTAAAGATTGTTTTTTTAGCAATGAAAAGGACATTTTTGGTACATACTATAAAAAAAGGAGGCGGTTCCCATTTTTTATGGTAAAAGGGCTAAAGATGAAGAAATTGAAGTAATTATGCTTGAAACCGAAATCTATTCTTGTATGGATAATGCTTGTATAGGCTGGATGAGAAAGGATTTTGTCACGGACGACTTGCTTTGCCCAATGTGTGGAAACGAAATGGCTGCAGAAATAAGAGAGCTTCCGAAAATATAAAATATAATGAAGAAAGTATTCAAAAAGACTGTCAAGATAAATGACAGTCTTTTATTCTTCTCCAAAATCAAAGAAGTGACCCTCGAATGCTTGTTGTGCAGATTCAGAAGTAGGGAAAAGAGCGTCATCGTCTTCAATGACATGAAAGGTTTCGTTTAGAAATAAGGCAAGTGCATTAGGATCTTTTGGATGCGCAACAATTTCTGCAGCTCGTATATTCGCAACAGTAGGTACATGTGGATTACGATAGATCACAAATACCTCGTCTCCAGGCTTAGCACTTGCAATATTAATCATATCCATACCAGTTACCTTCCTCTTTTTATAGATTTTCGTTTTGCTGGCGGATTTCATCACCGGCCAACATGATGGTTGCATCCTCAATATCCTTATGTTTGTCTACTGAGTCACCAGGAACATATTTTTGAGAAGGATAAATTCCTCCTTGAATGGATGTTTGCTTCTTATTGGTTGAATTCGTTTCCTTTCCCATACAAACACCTCCTTTTTTAAGCTTTTGCTTTCTATAAGGGGTTTATTCTTTCCTTTATTTACAATACAAAAAACTCCCCTGATTTTGGGGAGTAAGTTAACTTATTCTCTATTCGTCTTTAGTAGCTAAACAGCGATCGCATTCCATTAAGTAGCTTTCTGCTTGTTCTTCCATATGCTGCCCACATTCAGGACATGCCTTTTTTGGCAAAGTGCGGAAAAATTCAACTGGATTCATTAACATAGTAATACCCCCTCGTTTTTTAATACAGTTTATTAACATTCAATTTGTTCTAGTACAGATAAAACAAAAAAATAGTGCTTTTTATTCTTCTCTCTTAGCTAAACAACGGTCACATTCCATTAAGTAGCTTTCTGCTTGTTCTTCCATATGCTGCCCGCATTCAGGACATTCCTTTTTTGGCAAAGTGCGGAAAAATTCAACTGGATTCATTAACATTAAAAATCTCCTCCTTTTTTAATACAGTTCATTTATTATCAACCTGTTGTAGTACAGTATAATCAAAAAAAGTAAGTTTGTGTAGTCCTTTTTAAAAAATAATTTATTTTTTTTGAAAATTGATACATTTATCCTGTATTAGTATCCTGTGAAAATTAGTTCCTTCCTATGTATGATGAGAAAAAATTAGTAGGTTAAAATAATGTGAATTCGACAATTTTGTGAACAAAACTCTTTTCTCACACATCTGTTTACCTTACAATCAAAGTAGAAAGAGATTTAAGTAAAAGGGGGGATGCTGTAAATGGACACAGTATCAGGCGAATTTCATCCATTCTTAATTGTAATTGCCATTGGGTTAACCATCATGGCTTCATATACAGGTTTAGATATGTTTACATTAATAAAAAATTCGAAGCATAACAAAAGACTTTTATATCTTGGCGGCTCCTTATCTATGGGGATTGGGATTTGGGTAATGAATTTTGTCGGTTTGATTGCAGTTGATCTTAATCGCTTTTCTAGTTACCAAATTCCCCTGACAATTTTATCGATCTTTATAGGGATAGCTTTTTCGGGAATGGCTTTTATTCCTTTATTTAGGAAAGAAATACGATCTATTCATTTGTTTTTTGGAAGTTTATTCTTAACAACTGCTGTTTTTTCTATTCATATAATAAGTATTTACGCAATGAATCTGACGATTAAATACAATGTTCCACTTTCTATCTTTTCGGGACTATTAATATTTGGATCTTTTTTATTTTCTTTATGGATTCTCTTTTCTTCAAAAGCCTACTCAAAAGGAAGTCAAACTTGGTTAAAGCCTATTAGCGCCTTGATCATATCAGGTGCTATTGCCCAAGGGCATTTTCTGTTAAAAAGAGCGACAACGATTATTTCAACCAATAATACTGTAAATGGCCTAATTTACCAGGAAACTTTTTTAATCTATTTAGTATTATTTGTAACTGTATTAATTATTAGTGGGTTAATCGCTTCAAGTACATTAATCAGTAAGCAACTAGCTGAATCGGATACGAGCTTAAAGGATATCAAAGCAGCTTTAGACGCCTCAACCATTGTAGCCATTACCGACCCCGAAGGTACAATTGTTTATGTAAACGATAAGTTTGAAGAAATCTCAAAGTATAAAAAGGAAGAAATTATTGGTAAGAACCATGGTTTGTTAAATTCAGGATACCACTCCAAAGAGTTTTTTCAGAATTTGTGGTCAACCATTCAAACCGGAAGGACCTGGCGGGGTGAAATTAGAAATAAGGCGAAGGATGGCTCTTTTTATTGGGTAGACACAACGATTGTTCCTTTCTTAGATAAAAAAGGGAAGCCTATCCAATATATTGCCATTCGTTCTGATATAACCAATCGAAAGAATGCCGAGAAGGCGCTTTTAGAATCGGTTAAAGAAACACAAGATATTACATTTGCTCTCGACCAATCCTCCATCATTGCGATTACTGATGAAAAGGGGAAGATTACGAGTGTAAATGATAAGTTCTGTGAGATATCAAAATACAATCGCGAAGAATTACTGGGCCAGGATCATAGAATATTAAATTCTAGTTACCATTCAAAAGAATTCTTCAAGGATTTGTGGCGAACGATTGGTCATGGAATCGTATGGAAGGGAGAAATTTGTAACAGAGCAAAAGATGGTACACATTATTGGGTAGATACGACGATTGTTCCGTTTTTAAATGAAAAAGGAAAGCCATATCAATATGTTGCCATTCGAACAGATATTTCGGATCGAAAAAGAGCAGAAGAACATTTAAAAGAATCGATAAAAGATAATACAGATATACGCTTTGCGCTTGACCAATCCACAATCGTAGCCTTTACAGACGCCAGAGGAATCATTACGAGTGTAAATGATAAATTCTGTGAAATCTCAAAATACAGTCGTGAAGAGTTAATAGGAAAAGGCCATTCAATATTAAACTCAGGTCATCATTCAAAATTGTTCTTCAAAGAATTATGGAAAACGATCGGAGAAGGAATGGTTTGGAAGGGTGAAATCAGAAATAAAGCGAAGGATGGAACTTACTATTGGGTGGATACGACGATTGTTCCTTTCTTAAATGATAATGGGAAGCCATATCAATATGTAGCGATTCGCAATGATATTACAGAGCGTAAGAAAACGGAAGAAGTACTCCACCGCCAAGATAAATTGGCAGCTGTTGGTCAATTGGCAGCGGGAGTTGCACATGAAATCCGAAATCCGCTTACCTCAATGAAAGGATATGCTGAATTCCTAACATTAGATGAGAAGGATCCTGAACGCTTAGAATTCATCAATATCATTCTCGATGAAATTGAAAGAGTAAATACAATTGTGGAGGACTTCATGGTTTTGGCTAAACCGAAGATGGTGGAACTTGAAGAAAAGAACGTGGTTCCAGTCATTAAAAATGTGGTATCCCTGCTTGAATTTGATGCAAGAAAGAAGCATGTGAAACTTTCGTTTGATTGTCCTCATGAAATTATTCAGATTGAGTGCGATGAAAACCGGTTAAAACAGGTGTTTTTAAACTTTATTAAAAACGGAATTGAAGCAATGCCAAATGGCGGCGAATTACATGTTAGAACGATGATTCAGGATAACAATGTTCAAATTTCGATTCAGGACACAGGTGTGGGGATTCCAAAGGAAAAATTGATACAACTGGGCGAACCATTCTACACGACAAAGAAAAATGGGAACGGGTTAGGATTAATGGTCAGCTTTAAGATTATTGAAAATCATAATGGTAAAGTGTTTGTTGAAAGTGAGCCAAATAAAGGAACCACTTTTAATATCTTTTTACCCGCAAAACCAGCATGAAGAAAACGGAAGAGAATCTCTTCCGTTTTTTATTATTCAAAAAATAGACAATTATTTTTTAAAAAACAAAGCTACTTTTACGATAAATAGATTAATATGTTTATATAAGTATTAATGTTTTAATTGGGAGGGGAAACTGTGGGGGAATCAAATTTTGTCAAAACTATTTGCGGTTATTGCGGCACTGGCTGCGGATTAGTACTTGAAGTCAAAGATAATCGAATTATGAAAATTCGCGGTGACAAGGATGCGCCTGTTAACAAGGGGCAAACCTGTGTAAAAGGCGCATTTGCCTATGAATATGTTCATTCTAACAATAGATTAATCAATCCACTTATCCGAAAAGCGGGGCAATTGGTAGAAACAACCTGGGATGAGGCATATCAGTTTATCGCAAATAAATTGTCCGCCATTCGAGATACATGGGGTCCAAATGCAATCTCGATGTTTGCCTGTGCTAGAACAACGAATGAATCAAATTATATTACGCAAAAATTTATGAGAACAGTGATAGGAAGTAATAATATCGACGGATGTAACCGTACGTGACACGCACCAAGCGTTGCCGGTCTGGCGACTGTATTTGGAAGCGGTTTCCCAACGAATACGCTAGAGGATTTTGATAGGGCAGAAGTGTTGCTGCTAATGGGGTCAAATACCACAGAAGCACATCCAATCATTGCAAACCGAATAAAGAAAGCGATTAAGAATGGCCTTAAGGTGATCGTCATTGATCCAAGAAAGATTGACATGGTTAAATTTGCTCATCGTCATCTGCAAATAAATGTTGGAACAGATATAGCGTTAATTAATGCTTTTCTACGAGTTATTATTGAAGAAAACCTATATAATGAAGAATTTATTCAGCAATTTACCATAGATTTTGAGGCATTAAAAAAACATGTAGATCCTTATACACCCGAATATTCTGCTGCCATTACGGGCTTAAATGCAGAGGACATTGTAACGACAGCAAGGGAATATGCGAGTTCAAGTGGTTCAATGATTGCTTATACCCTTGGGATTACGGAACACCATTGTGGTGTTAATAATGTCTTTGATATTGCGAATCTTGCTTTATTAACAGGTAATATCGGTAAGCAAGGTACAGGAATTATGCCGTTACGCGGGCAAAATAATGTCCAAGGTGCGGGAGATATGGGATGCCTGCCAAATCAATTAGCAGGAGCGATGAGTTTAGCAAATGATGAATATCGTGCGCGTTATGAGCAGGAATGGAATGTTACGCTAAATCCTCATGCAGGAGACACACAAACAAGAACCTTTGATAGACTCGAAGACGGTGAGTTAAAGGCACTCTTTATAATAGGAGAAAATCCATTGCTCGCTGATGTTCATATGAACCATACAAGAGAGTTAATGAAAAAGCTTGATTTATTAATCGTCCAGGATATATTTCTGACAGAGACAGCAAAAATGGCAGATGTTGTTCTACCAGCTTGTTCTTGGGGCGAAGTTGATGGCACCTATACTAATACAGATCGAAGAATTCAACGAGTTCGTAAAGCGGTGGAGCCTGGACCAAATGTTAAAGAAGATTGGGTCATTTTATGTGAGCTTTCAACGATTATGGGTTACCCAATGAACTATTCAAGCAGTGAAGAAATCTGGAATGAAGTGAGGAAACTTGCTTGGGAGATGTATGGCGGGATTACTTACGAAAGACTTGAGAAAGAATACAGTATTCATTATCCATGTCCCACTGAGGATCATCCTGGCACATTTATCATGCATGAAAGATTTCACAATCAAGGGTCTGATACGAAAAAGTCACCATTTGTACCGGTAGATTTTACTCCACCATTGGAACTGCCAGATCAGGAGTATCCATTTACATTAACAACAGGCAGACGTTATGAGTCCTATAACACCCATTCACAAACCCGCTACTATGCAGCAGGTGTCAAAGTGAAACAGACGGAAGAAACAGTTGATATTCATCCAGATGATGCACTAGCACTTGGGATTACTGACGGTGAAGTGGTTCAAGTACGGTCTCGTAGAGGTGAGTTAAAGGTAAAGGCGAAAATAACTGACCAAGTCGTTCCAGGTCTTGTGTTTATGAGTTTCCACTGGAGTGAAACACCAACCAATGTATTAACATTAAATGAATATGACCCGATTTCAGGAACAGCAGAGTACAAAGCATGTGCCGTAGCCATCTCGCGGTTATAAAAAAAGCACGGAATAATAATTCCGTGCCAGATTGTCGAGAAAGGGTATCTTTCTCGGCAATTTTTTATTTAAACAAAGACTAACCTACGATTTTTTAAAAAAATTCCTGCCTGCTCAATGGCCTGTTGATTTCGCTCCAGGTGCTTCGCTTTCCGCGGGCGTGGCCGGGAAGCCTCCTCGGCGCTGAAGCGCCTGCGGGGTCTCCCCCTGCCCTTACTCCCGCAGGAGTCTTCGCACCTTCCGCTCCAATCAACAGGGGTGCATTAACTTAGAATTGCCACACACTTTTTCCAGCCTAGACAAGTGTGTGACAATCTTTTTATATTTTGGCATGCTGCGGTGAGTAACACTTGCTCACTCGCATTATGCAATCCCCGTAACCTACAATAGCGAAGCCCATGCAGTTCTTTTGAATCTGCGAAGCTTCGCTCTACTTTTTCCTTTCTAAATTTATAAAGTACTTTACCTGATTTTGAAAGCCGGTTAAGTCTTACCTTTTCCTTATGCTCTTCCCAAACATGTCTGGTAACAACTTTTGTTTTGAGATTTTGTACACTCCGACAGGAGTGGGCAGTTGGTACACTTTTTTGGATCCGACTTAATTCCAGATAGCCTTCTCCGTTATTTTCAGAGTAAAAAGGACGGACTCTCTCACCAATAAAAGAAAAGTCGATATATTTGTCCACCTTTCTTAACAGGTGATCTTGAGGCACTAAATCATCAATAAATACAAATTCCGCTTCATTTTGTATCTCTTTTTTTGGCTTATACATTTAATCCACCGTCCTATTAATATTAATAGTATTGTACCAAATTAACGCGGTGAATCGTTAAATTTATTGAAAATAAAGTCTCCTTTTCTGTAAGATTGGTACCATTATCAATATAGATAGCAAGGAGTGGATTGGAGCGAACGGTGCTTGACTCCTGCGGGATGTAGAGGCTCGACTTCCTCCCCGCGGAAAGCAAGCACCTGTAGCGGAAAGGAACGGTCCATTTGTATACAAAAAACAACATTCTATAAGAAAAGAGCCAAAATAAAAGACTGTCGAGAGTTTCTCGACAGCCTGGCACGGAATAATAATTCCGTGCTTTTTTCATGAAAAAACAAGCCGGGGATTATCCGGCTTGTTTAACCAATTGTTTAACTTCTGTTGTTTTTCTTTGGTAGTAGAAATAGTTAAGTGCAAACGCAATGACATAGAAGCCAATAAAGAAATAGAATGCAGTTACGTAGGAACCTGTGGTATCTATGGACCAGCCAAAAAGCTTAGGAATTAAGAATGAACCATAAGCTGCAAAAGCTGCTGAGAAACCAATTACAGGCGCTGCTTCCTTAGGAATAAAAATTTGCGGAATCATTTGGAACGTTGAACCAGAACCAATACCAGAGGCAAGGAATAGAACTAGGAATGCACCCAAGAAACCAGCAAACTGATTAAGATTTAAAAAGTAGATAACTCCTAAAGCACCAATGGACATAACAACAAATACGATTGCAGTTACTCTCGCACCACCAAATTTATCTGCTAACCACCCGCCAACAGGTCTTGCAGCAGCTGCCACTAGCGCACCAAGGAAGGCAAGTGAGATGTATTCAGGGAACTGTGATTTTAATAAAAGGGGGAATGCTGCTGAGTAGCCAATAAAGGAACCGAATGTTGCAATATAAAGTACTGTCATAATCCAAGTATGTTTACGTTTAACAATAACAAATTGGTCTGCAACTGACTGTTTAGCGCCAGGAACATTATCCATTTTAAAGTATGCAAGCAATGTCATGATCACGATAGGAATTACCCAGATGAATGCTGCATTTTGTAACCAAATTTGTTGACCATTTTCTAATACTTGACCTTTACCTGCAAATGCGAAAGCACCAGTTGTAACGATTAATGGTGTAACAAATTGTACTACTGAAACGCCCATGTTTCCTAACCCGCCATTAATACCTAAAGCGGTACCTTTTTCTTTTTTTGGAAAGAAAAAGCTAATATTTGCTGAAGAGGAAGAGAAGTTTCCTCCACCAAGACCACAAAGTGCTGCTAACAATAACATAATCGAAAATGGTGTATCAGGATTTTGTACCGCGAATCCAATACCAATAGCTGGAATGGCTAAAACGCCTGTTGAAATGACTGTCCAGTTTTTACCGCCAATTGAACCGACTGCAAAGGTATAAACAAATCGAAGGGTCGCGCCGACAAGTCCTGGGATCGCTGCTAATGTAAATAACTGTTCATCTGTAAAAGTGAAGCCAATATCATTTAATCTAATAGCTACTACAGACCAAATCTGCCATACAATAAATGCAAGCATTAAAGAAGGAACGGAAATCCATAAATTTCGTTGTGCGTGTTTTTTACCTTCTGACTTCCAAAACTTTTCATCTTCCGGATTCCAATAATTAATTCGTGCCATATTTTATCTCTCCCCTAAATCCACATTTCTTTTAAAGTGGATGTTCTTTGTGATTTCACTATAAAACACATGCTAACATGATTTTTGTGACGTGCGTCACAAAATTAGTGAAGGAACTGTGAACTTGGGGTGAAAGTCAAAAAGTTGTAATAATTTACGCTGGATTTTCATTTATTTGGAAAAAAATAGACCCTCCGAAGAAGGTCTTATTTCTTTTAATCATCAACTTCATGGAACATAGCAACATAATTTTTTGTTTCACCACTATCATCTTTAATGGCAGTAATGGTTAACCATTCCCGATAAATTTCTTGGTTTTTTCGTTTGTTCCATATGAATCCTTCCCAGTAGCCAGCATTTATCAAATTATCCCACATTTGTTTATAAAAGGTATTATCGTGTTCTCCCGATTGTAGTACACTTGGTGTTTTTCCGATCACTTCATCCTTTGTGTAACCCGTAATCTTTGTAAAAGCGGGATTGACACTTTGAATAATCCCATTCTTATCCGTAACAGTTATACCATCTGTAGCATGATTGACAATTTTGGCGGAAATATCCTGCTTTTCACGAAAGTAGAGCCAGACAACTAATATTGAACTGGCTAGTGAAAACTCAGATAGTGACATGAAGCCAATTGCATAGTGTCCAGTCCAATTGAAGAGGATAGTCAAAATAATTGGCGGGAAAAAGCCTCCGAGCCCGCCCATTGCAGAGACAATCCCATTCACAATTCCGGCCTGTTTTGAAAAATATAAAGGTACTAATTTAAAAATTGTACCATTTCCAAGTCCTGCACAAATAGCCACGAATAAACATCCAAATGAATAAATAGGCAGGGAGGGAGTAAAGGCCAATAGAAAACCGGCGAAAGTCAGTCCTGTGAAAACACCCATTAAAATAAAAAATGGATTTAATTTATCCCCAAGCCATCCGCCTATTGGGCGAAATACAGTAGCTAAAGCAATAAATCCAGCTGTACGTAAACCAGCATCCACTTTCTCTAAATCAAAATGATTCACTAAGAAAGAAGGCAAATAGATCGTGAAGGCAACAAATGACCCAAAAGTAATGAAATAAAACAAACTTAAAAACCATAGCTTTTCATTTTTATAAACTTCTTTAATTTGATCAGTTAAGGAATTGTTAGCTTTTTTCTCATTCTTATCACCGAAGAGGAAATTCAAAACGGCAAAGATCAAAACAACCACAAGGAATATTTGTATGGTCGTTCTCCAGCCAAATGCATTGGCAAGTACCGGTGATGCAAACGATGTTAGTGCTGTTCCAATATTCCCAGCTCCATAAATTCCATTAATAAAGCCATGTTTTTCTTTTGGGAAATATTTAGGAAGTGAGGTTACGCCGATAGAAAAAACAGCTCCGCCAATACCAAGCATTAATCCACCCAAAATTAACATGAATAAAGAGTTAGCAATACTTAAAATTCCAATTGGCAGCAATAAAATAATAAAGCTAATTGTAAATATGGTTCTAGCACCGAATCGATTTGTCCAATAGCCAATTGGAACTCTTAGTAAAGATCCAAGGATTACAGGTACGGCGGTGGCCAAGGATATTTGAGTTGATGATAGCTTAATATCTGCTTGAATGTAAGGCATGAGTGATGAAATAAGCACCCAGACCATAAACCCAGCAACAAGGCTTGTAGTTTGAAGATATAATTGTTTTGCACCTTGAGACATTCCAATCCCCCTTCATTTCCAATAGTATTTCCATAAAAAAGCTATGCAACCGAAATTTTTTATACAAATACAACTATTGGAAAATTTTTCTTAGTGTATTATAGAACAATTTTCACTATTTATGCAGTGAGGTATGACACAAATCTGCAAAAATAGTAATATTTCTAAAAAAAATGGAAAATCTGTCCTCATTCGTGTATTATCATATTAATTTAATCAATAAACTATCAAATTACCTGATGCATTCCGATATATATTAAAGGAAAGATCATGATGGATAGGAGGGTTTTATGAATTTCCAAAAAATAGAATCATTTGATCAACAGCTTGATTTAATGAATATACTATCTCAACGATTTTCCACAAGAGCTTATCAGGTTGATATCGAGGGAAGTTTTCCTTACGAAAATATTCAAGATCTAAAGGATACAGGCTATACAGCATTGACTGTTCCAAAAAAATATGGTGGAAGAGAAATATCTTTATATGAGATGCTCCATTTTCAAGAGAAGATTGCTGAAGGTGATGGAGCAACGGCGCTATCAATAGGATGGCATATGGGGATTATCAAAAACCTAACAGAAAAAAATTCTTGGAATGAGCGCATCTTTAAAAAAATCTGTGAAGAAGTTAAAAATGGATCATTAATAAATAGTGCTGCAACAGAGCCAAGGACAGGAAGCCCGACACGTGGAGGAAAACCTGAAACTACCGCCTTGAAAACAGGGGCGAATTGGACAGTAAATGGAAGGAAAACCTTTACCACCATGGCGCCTGTACTTGATTATTTTATTGTTAGCGCCACTATTAAGGATACAAACAGAGTGGGGAACTTCCTTATCCCTAGATCCTCGGAAGGGATTGTAATTGAAGAAACGTGGGATAGTATTGCTTTGAGAGGGACGGGTAGTCATGATTTAATCCTACAAGATGTAACCGTACCAGAAGAAAACTTCGTGGAACAGATTGGAATCGATGGAAAGAAACCTAGTGGGTGGCTTCTGCATATACCAGCTTGTTATCTTGGAATTGCAAAGGCTGCAAAGAAACATGCAATTGAATTTTCCTTAGAATATGCTCCTAATAGCATCGAGGGTTCGATCATTAACCTACCGAACGTTCGACAAAAAATAGGTGAAATGGAATTGAAGTTGATGGAATCTGAGTATTTCTTGCATTCTGTTGCGAAGCAATGGGATGATTCTGATGAACACGCAAGAGGGAAAATGGGACCTATCTTAGGGGCTGCCAAATTAACTGTTACAAATAATGCAATTGCTGTAGTGGATTTGGCCATGAGAGTAGTCGGAGCAAGAAGTCTATCCATGAAAAATCCTTTGCAGCGTTATTATCGGGATGTCAGAGCGGGACTGCACAATCCTCCTATGGATGATATGACCATCCAGGTATTAGCAAACCACGCGATTATGGATATACAAAAATCATAGTGGAACCAGCCTCAAGTAAGGGGCTGGTTTTTTAAGTTCCATTGCTCATATTTTTTGTTCCATTTGAACACTTTAACTATAAGGGGTGAAGACGATGCCAAGAGGGAAGGAATTAAGCCAATTACCTAAGTCGAATACTACTGTAGATGTAGGAACAAATACCAAAGATGTACTTAGAAAAGGCTTTGATCAACAAGTCAAGCCTCATCCAAGAGATGTGGATAAGGAAAACGAAGACATGATATAAACGTAAAAAATACCTCCACCTTAGATGAAAAGGTGGAGGTATTTTTCATTCTTCAATAAGTTCTCCAACTTCAACGATGGTTCTTTCTTCAAGAGGTCCTCTGAGGTGGACAGTAGCGGTTCTTCCATCTTCATTTAATTGATCAATCCACACAGAAGCACCGTTATATTTGACTTCAATATCTGCAGATGATGATAGAATTTGCTTTACACGATTCACATTCATATATTTCACTCCTATCTAAATTGTCATTTTATTTTTACCTTTAAGTAAAATTTCATTCATTCAATTTGTAACCGCTTACTTCTATTATATGTAGTTCTAAAAGGACAGCTTGTTTGATATTCTGTAAAAGATAAGACTAAAATCATATTGCACGCCATAAATTTCCGGTTTATGATTACTTAGAAAAAGATTACCCAAAAAAATGAAACTTAATGAACTTCCCATCGTCTTATATAAAAGAAGTTCTATTATCAGGTTATTAGATAAAAATGAATTTGTTGCTTTCAAATGAATTTGACCAAGCTATCGAGATTGTAAGTTTACTAGCTAAATATAGTGAAAATTGACGAAAGAAATTGGGTATTAATGGTAAGGGTTTTGTTTTTATTTTTATTGATATGTGATATAGTTATTGAGGTTCGTTTACCGAATGTTATTGGTAAGTGAGAGGAGAATTAACAATGAAAAAGATTAGACTGCCAAAAATAAAAAATAATGGACCGATTGCTTTCTTTGCAATTGCTGTTGTTTTATTCTGGCTAAAAACATACGCAGCTTATCAAATTGAATTTACACTTGGAATTGATAATAACCTACAAAAATTTCTTTTATTTATTAACCCATTAAGTTCAGCGCTATTCTTTTTTGGTTTAGCTTTACTTTTCAAAAAGCGCATGAAGTTAGTCATCATTGTAACGAATTTTATTTTGTCGTTCCTTTTGTACGCCAATGTTGCCTATTACAGATTCTTTAGCGATTTTATTACTGTTCCGGTATTAATGTCGACCAAAACAAATGCAGGGCAGCTGGGGGATAGTGCACTTTCTTTAATGTCTCCGTTTGACTTCTTATATTTCTTGGATTTCTTTATTCTTATTGCATTGGCTTTTACCTCATTTAGGAAGGTTACCGTTGAGAATAGAAAGTCATTTAAAGTGGTTCTGTTGTTTGCGGTAACAGTATTCTTGTTCAATCTTGGATTGGCAGAGAAAGATCGTCCACAATTATTAAGCCGTTCATTTGATAGAAATTACTTAGTAAAGTATTTAGGTGCCTATAACTTTACCATTTATGATGTTATCCAAAATATTAAATCTTCTGGTCAACGGGCACTTGCAGACAGTAGTGATATTACAGATGTTGAGAACTACCGGAAAGCGAATTTCGCTGCACCAAATCCAGAGTACTTTGGTAAAGCTAAAGGAATGAATGTAATCTATATTGCGATGGAATCTCTTCAAAGCTTTGCAATCGATTATAAGATGCCGGATGGACAGGAAGTTACACCATTCTTAAATTCTCTTGTTCATGGGAATGAATCTTTCTATTTTGAAAACTTCTTCCATCAAACCGGTCAAGGGAAGACATCTGATGCAGAATTCTTGATGGAAAATGGATTATATCCAATGGCTCAAGGTGCTGTCTTCGTCAATAAAGCACAAAATACCTATCATGCAATGCCTGCGATTCTAAAAGGGAATGGGTACTATTCCGCATCGTTCCATGGGAATTATAAAACATTCTGGAATCGAAATGTGATGTATAAAGCATTAGGATATGATCAATTTTTTGATGCTGAATATTACAATATGACAGAGGAAAATACAAAGAATTACGGCTTAAAGGATAAGCCATTCTTTACAGAATCAATGCCTTTGCTTGAAAGCATACCACAGCCGTTCTATACAAAGTTTTTAACCCTTTCTAACCACTTTCCATTTGAAATGGATCCGGAGGATACTGAGTTCCCTGCAGGTGATACAGGTGATAAAGTGGTCGATCAATATTTTCAGGCAGCACATTATATGGACGAAGCGATTGAACAATTCTTTAATGATCTAAAAGCTTCAGGGTTATACGATAATACAGTGATTGTTATGTACGGAGACCATTACGGCATTTCTGAAAATCATAATGAGGCCATGGCGAAGGTTCTTGGTGTTGAGGAAATCACTCCAACCCTAAACGTTGGCTTACAGAGAGTTCCTTTATTTATTCATGTTCCTGGAGTAAAAGGAGGAATTCAACAGCAATATGGTGGTCAGGCAGACGTTCGTTCAACGATCCTTCATTTATTGGGAATTGATACAAAAGACTACATGGAACTTGGATCTGATTTATTATCCAAGGATCACCGTAATTGGGCTTTATTTAGAAATGGTGATTTCGTCTCCCCTGAAATCGTTCAAGTAAAAGGAAAATGTTATAGTAACGAAACAGGAGAATTACTTGATGGTATGGACCCATGTAAGGAAATTGCTGATAAAGCCGCTGCAGAACTACAAATGTCAGATGAAATTGTTTATAAAGACCTTTTACGATTCTACCAGCCAGAGGGATATACACCAATTGATCCTAATGACTTCGAATATTTAGCTCCTAAAGTGAAAAAAGAGCCAATTAAAAATAACGAAGTAGATGACCAAGAAGGTTCCAATGATATTGAAAGTCCAGAAAGTACTGAAGGTATAAGTGAGAATGAGAGTATAAATGAGAATGAAACTGTAAATGAATAATATATGAATAAAGGGGCTTTCATTGCTGATGAAAGTCTCTTTTTTTATTAGTTTTAATGAATAAATATGTAGAATTTGAATTATGTTTATAATATAATGAATAGTAAAAAAAATGCATGCTGCATGGTATGGAGGAGATTGATATGAGGGATGTTAGATTAATTAACATATTTGAACATCATATTGCACAAAAATATTTGAATCGATCTGGAATTGCGCATGCAATAGCTGTATCCTATCATGCCTTTCATTTAGCAAAAGAACATCATTTGGACGTTGATACAGCAGCAAAGGCTGGGCTTTTACATGATATGGGACATTATACATGGTATAAAAATGGGAAATGGGATTATGATTTGTATAAGCAAAATGACATTCACCCAATCAAAGGGGCGGAAAGAGCCCACAAATTATTAATTCGACTTGGTGAAAATCCAGTAAGGGCAAAGACGATTGCATTAGCGATTCTTTTTCATACAGATTCATTTTTACCCTCAAATGATATTGTGCGCACACCATTACAGCAAATTGTAAAATGGGCTGATGAGAAAGACGAAGAAGAGGGTGGAATGCACCATTATCGAACCATCGACTTTGATCGTGCAAAACAGAGCATAATCCGTTTAGATGAGTGGATAGATAGTGAATTAATAATAATGTCTGAGTATGAATAAATAAAAAAAGCTGTGCTTAATGCACAGCTTGAATTATGTATTAAACACGATGAAATCCTTCCTCATTTAGAAAATCTTCTGCTTCACCATAGGTATCGAAACTTTCTTCAAGATTTAATCCAAAGTATATATTCCACGTGTCGTTTTCATTGATTAAAATAAGGTGGTTCTTTTCCTCGTCTACCCATCGTTCTTCTACTTGATTCCCAATAATGGCTTCTTCGACAAGTGACTTTTCAATGGGTAATAAGGATTCAATGGACTCTTTAATTAATTTCTTTAATTCATCCTCTGAGTAGTCACGAATATTCACCATTCCTTTATCGTCGGTTTGATACGTATGTAGGTTTCCAGCATATACAAATCCGTTCCCATTTGGGTGAAGATGATAAACTACATTTTTTTTCTCAGATGCGCTGTTTGGTAGCTGGAAATTAACACGTTTAAGTGAAACGTCTTTTCGCTCTAGTTCAGGAAATGACTCAATTATAGCTAATTTTTCGTTAAAAGTAAGCATAGGTGCCTCCAATATTTTATGTAATGTAACTATCATACAGATAGTTTATCTGAAGTTACAACATTTTATTTAAAAAGTGCTTTAACGCCTAAACGCTAAAGCAGAATTTTGTATTATGATTATTGGTTTTAAGAAGCGGATTTAAGTCCTTCAGTTTTGGAATTGTTTCCAATATTTTTTAACCCAACAATAAAGCGAATGGTAAAAACGAGAGCAGCGGCTATAATAAATATTTCGCAAAGAGCACCAACTTGGTCTGACGCTGTCCATTGTGGTAAATGCTCAGCCCATCTGCGCGGTGCACTGATTTTTCCTGCATATAGGAACGAACCCGCTAAACCGGTAAAGAAAATAAAATAGGTAAAAATTGCAAATTTATCGTAGGTGTTTTGCTTCTGAGTTCCTTCGGTTTTATTAAAATAATACATAAATCCGAAAATCATCGCAATGACACCCATTCCCATATAGGTATGAAAATGACCTGGAACCCATTTTGTATTATGCATAACATGATTCACAACAATGGTGGAGTCAATAATCGCAGGTACCGCACCTGCAACCCAGCCAAACATCGCCAAAAACATCATACTTGAAGCAAAATCCCATTTAACTGCAGAACGGTAAACAATCATTAATGCCCCATATGCTGTTACAACCATAACAGGAAGACCGTTTGCATATGAAAAAACTTGGCCGATTATGAGCATCCATTTTGGAACTGCAAAATCCATTAGCAAGTGGTGTGTATAAATCATTAACGTAAAGAGTGTGGAACAATTCCAGGCAATCAAAAATGCCTTATTTGATTTCCAAGGACGCCCAGTATAGTTAGACAGAATTTCATAAACAGCAATAACTGCCATATAAATTGTACCGTTTGCAAAAATATGTCCAAACGCATACGTTAAGTGCTTGGCTAGCATTGGATCAATGGCGATAGCTGGATTGGTAATATTTAGAATGGATGCAACTAGGACAAAAGCACCTGCAAGAATGGCAATCGAATTTGTAATGATGACCATTGTTGTTGCAACCGCAGCTGGAGGAGGACCATAGCCTTTTTTTCCTCTGAAAATATAGTCCCAGCCAAGAGTCTTATGCAAGCCGCCATATTCTTTGATTAATCTAACTGCCAAGTAGAAATACATGACTAAATACCCGATTCCTAATGCCAACATCCCAAATAAGAAAAGAAGCGCACCTAGTTTACCATATAGATTTGCTGAATAAGCTGGCAGTGGAAAAAGGAATGTCAAGCCATCTGAAAAATTAAAGCCAAAAATGGCTACTAGAATCATTACAACCCCAATCAAAGATAGTATTAAATTTGCGAAAAATACCTTTGCATTTAGATTGATATGTTTGGATAGGAAGTACCACATAATGGCACTGCCTCCTAAAGCAGCAATTCCAATCATCCCAGATCCATGTATAGTCATAATTTTATAGAAAAACTGAGGTGATATTTTTACTATATTACCCTGATTTAATAACATCATTACTCCAATAATCATCATTAATACAAGGACAACAGAGGTAATTATTAAGGCTAAAGCAACACTTTTATTGGTAATCGTACGAGCTTTAGTGATCATGATCATTACCTCCTTTTGGTTGGACTACGATGTCTCTCATCATCACATGATGTCCAACACTGCAATATTCCAAGCATAAAATTCTATACGTGCCCGGTTTGTCGAACGTAATTGTGAGGGTATTCGTGTATTCCGGCATTGCTTGGGTTTGAGCAATTAATTCTAATTCCGGGTCATAAATACCGAATCCGTGTGTAACATCTTTACTTGTGACTCGAAATTGGATTTCTTCTCCGACCGTAAAGTCTTCATCGCTTAATTCCCATGCGTATTGCAGCCCAGACACCTCAACAACTTTGGCATGTTCTTTCGCACTCGCACTATGATCATGGTAAGGGAGTTTGCTAAGTGACATGGCTGTTGCAAACCCCATTACTGCAAGCAAACTCAGAAAATAAAACTTGCGAATTTTGTAGCCTTTTTCTTGAATTGGTCCATATTCCCTAAATCTTCGCGATTCCCCGTACACAAAAGCAAAAGCTAATGCAAGCAGGAAAACGAGAAATAATGTAGCGTACCATGCAATTGATTGGTACATATAAATCCCCCCTAGTTAAATTAATTAAACAAGCAGTCCCCCAACCACATGTTTAATTCCCCTAACATTTTAATCTACAAAATGTGAATAAAAAGTGAATTAAATCATACCCATACTAACAAATAGTAATGGGACTAATTTTTTTTCCTCTTTTTTTTTCGACCCCCACATTTGTCCACTAGGAGACGAATAGTGTAGTAATTAAAACTAGGAGGTTAGATATGAAAACAACAATGATTGATATCGATAAGCTGCTAGAGTCTACGGAAAATCTAACATCTGAGAAAATCACAAGTAAAATAAAAAAAATAGAAATTGATAAACTATTGGCTCAAACACAAGATTGGTCTAGATAAATGAATAAGTAATGAAAAGCTCTCGAAAAATCGAGGGCTTTTCTATTTTTGATGAAAAACTTTTTATTGAAAAAGAATAAGAAATTTGTCGCTTTAAAGCGGAAAAATAATTTTGGGTAATTCTATTGACTTTTAGTGCAAAAAAATACTAGAATAACTTTTATAATATAATAAATTTTTAGAAAATTAAAAAGAGGTTTAGGGGGATTTAATAATGAAAAAGCGTGTAAAGGTATTGTCTTTTGCTTTGGCAGGGATGATGATGCTTGCTGGGTGCGGCAGCAAGGAATCAGCGGGAGGAACGGAAAAAGAGGGGGATAAGGTATTTAAAGTTGGTATTAGCCAATTTGCAGCCCACCCATCTTTGGATGCTGCAACTGAAGGGTTTAAAAAGGCTTTAGAGGAAAAAGGCATTAAAGTTGAATATGACGAGCAAAATGCACAGGCGGATATGAACAACGTTCAAACAATCGCTGACAATTTTGTTGGAGATAAAGTAGATTTAATTTTTGCGAATGCAACACCAAGTGCAACAAGTGCACTGAATGCGACAAAGGAAATTCCAATCATCTTTACTTCGGTTACAGATCCAATAGGTGCTGGATTAGTAAAGTCATTTGATCAGCCTGGTGAAAATATTACCGGGACTACGGATAACCATCCTGAAGGAACAGCGAAAACCATTAATTTTATTACTGAAGAAGTAAAAGCAAAAGAAATTGGAGTTATCTATAATTCTGGTGAGCAAAACTCCGTTGTACAAGTGGAAGAAGTAAAAAAATTAGCAGAAGGTAAGGGAGCAAAGCTCGTAGAAGTTTCAGTCTCCACCTCTGCTGAAGTGAAACAGGCAGCTGAATCCTTAGTTGGCCGCGTTGACGCAATCTATATTCCTACAGATAATACCGTTGTTTCTGCGCTTGAGTCTGTTATTTCGGTGTCAAACAGCAAAAAGATTCCATTGTTTGTTGGTGAGTTGGATTCGATGAAAAAGGGTGCAGTAGCAGCGAGCGGTTTCGACTATTTTGATCTTGGCTACCAATCAGGTTTAATGGCTGCTGAAATCTTAAGCGGAAATAAGAAGGCATCTGATATTCCAGTAGAACTTCCTAGCAGTTTAACGCTTATTATTAACAAACAGGCTGCCCAAGCACAGGGTCTTGAAGTAAAAGACGAGTGGAAAGATCTTGGTGAGTTTTACGAAGCTGAATAAAAACAATAGCTAATGCTGGGAGTCAGCCGCTAAAATGGTTGACTCCTTCATAACTGTACAGGATTAAATAATGAAGAACAAAGACTTACAGAAAGGATGATCTCAATGTTTACAGCCATATTTGGATCATTTGAAGCAGGTATCATCTACGCGATTATGGCACTGGGCGTCTATCTTTCCTTTCGTATTCTGGATTTTCCGGATTTAACGGTAGATGGAAGTTTTGTTACAGGTGCAGCACTATCAGCAGTCTTAATTGCTGGTGGGGTAAACCCGTTTGTGGCTACAATAATGGCATTATTTGCAGGTTTTGCAGCAGGCTGTATGACCGGTCTGCTTCACACCTTTGGAAAAATTAATAATTTACTATCCGGTATTTTAATGATGATAGCACTTTATTCTATTAATCTAAGAATTATGGGAAGATCAAACATCCCGCTATTAAATACAGATACTTCTTTTACGCAAATCGGTACATTTTTCGAAAATCTAGGTGTAGATGCTTTCTTTAACAACCTTTTAACGATGGTTGGTCTTGGGGACAGCCTGCCAGATACTTGGGGAATATTAATTTTTATGATTATTGTAACCTTCGTAATCAAAGGGCTTACGGATTTGTTTTTACAAACGGAAATTGGTCTTGCTGTAAGAGCGACAGGTAACAATAAACAGATGATTCGCAGTCTCTCTGCAAATACTAATCTCCTAACAATCCTAGGTCTTGGATTATCCAATGCGCTAGTTGCATTTTCAGGTGCATTAATCGCGCAGCAAGGTGGGTTCGCGGACGTTGGCATGGGAATAGGGATGATTGTTATTGGGTTAGCCTCTGTCATTATCGGCGAAGCCTTGTTTGGTACCAAATCAATTGCCAGGGCAACACTAGCGGTTATCGGAGGAGCTATCATCTACCGTATCGTTGTTACCTTAGCTTTAAGGGTCGAATTCCTAGATCCAGGTGATATGAAGGTAATCACCGCTTTGATTGTTATTATCGCCTTAACAGCACCAAAGATAATTGAACATTCTAAAGAGAAGAAGCGTAAAGCCCGGAGAAGGCAAGAAAAACTGAACATGATCCAGGCATCCGCTGATCGAAAGGGTGAGAACCATGCTGCACTTAAATCAGATTCATAAAATCTTTAATGAAGGTACTCCTGATGAAAAAATTGCGATTGATCATATTAATTTAACCTTGAAACCTGGTGATTTTGTAACGGTTATCGGTAGTAATGGAGCCGGAAAATCGACGTTAATGAATATTATTTCTGGGGTGTTGGTACCTGATATCGGTGATATTCATATTGCTGGGAAAGATGTAACCACTATGTCAGAATATAAACGATCAAAAATGATTGGCCGTGTTTTTCAGGACCCGATGGCAGGGACTGCTCCTAGTATGACAATTGAAGAAAATTTGGCTATGGCGTATTCGCGTAATAAAACGCGAACCATTAGAAGAGGGGTCACTAAGAAAAGGCGTGATTATTTTCGAGAAGTTCTTGAATCCTTGCACCTAGGCTTGGAAAACCGTTTAAGCGCAAAGGTTGGGTTGTTGTCCGGTGGGGAAAGGCAGGCACTGTCACTTTTAATGGCGACCTTTACCGAACCTTCCATTTTACTGCTTGATGAACATACTGCTGCGCTTGATCCATCAAGAGCTGAATTAATAACCAATCTTACACGAGAAATTGTTGGGAGATACCAACTTACCACCTTAATGGTTACTCACAATATGCAGCAAGCGATTGATCTCGGAAATCGCCTAATTATGATGGATAAAGGTCAAATCATATTGGAAGTAGATGCAGAAAATAAGAAAAACTTAACAATTGAAGGATTATTAGAGGAATTTAAAAGAATTCGCGGGGTTCAGATGGCAAGTGACCGTGCGGTTTTATCTTAAGTATATTGAGAAACAGCCTTTTAAAAGGGTTGTTTTTTTTTTGTTTTGGTAACTCTTTATTACTCAACAGCGTCATCGCTTTACCCCCTGCTCTTGATGGGACATGTTAGTATCACTTAATATATATTCTGAATATTATTAATTAAAAGATAACGGGAGGAATATAAATGAAAGAAAAACGATTAAAAGCTGATCAGCTTGTAAACGATTTTTTTCCTGTTAGAGATGTCGATTATATCGAAATTTACACAGGTAATGCTAAGCAATCCTGCCACTTTTTTTGCACAGCATTTGGATTTAAACCAGTTGCCTATTCTGGTCTTGAAACAGGTAATCGTGAAAGCGTTTCCTACGTGCTGCAGCAAAGAAATATTCGCCTAGTCTTAACGGGTTCCTATAAAGATGATACGCGTGTGTCTCAATTTGTAAAAAATCATGGTGACGGTGTAAAGGATGTTGCTCTCTTAGTAGATGATGTTGAGAAGGCATACAACGCGGCTGTAGAGCGTGGTGGCATTGCCCTTGTGCCTCCATTTGAAGTAAAGGATGATAAAGGGTCAATTAAAAAGGCCGTTCTCGGTACATATGGAGATACTATCCATACGTTAGTAGAACGTAATAATTATCAAGGGGTTTTCATGCCTGGCTATGAGCCATACTCTGTTTACCTTCCAATCGAGGACGCTGGATTAATTGGAATTGATCATGTGGTAGGTAATGTAGAAAGAATGGAAGAATGGGTTGAATATTATTCAAAGGTAATGGGATTTGTTGAAATGAAGCATTTTTCAGATAAAGACATTACGACTGAATATTCGGCTCTAATGTCAAAGGTTATGCACAATGGCGGCAGAATCAAGTTTCCTATCAATGAACCAGCGGAAGGAAAAAGAAAATCACAAATCCAGGAATATTTAGAATTCTATAATGGTCCAGGTGTCCAGCATCTTGCTATTCTAACGGAGGACATTGTCTCGACTGTAGCCATTCTTAAAAAGAATGGGGTAGAGTTCTTAAATACACCAGCAGCCTATTATGAGGATTTGGGACAGAGAATAGGAAAAATTGACGAAGAAATTGAGAAACTCCGTGAATTAAATATTCTTGTAGACCGTGATGATGAGGGCTACCTCTTGCAAATTTTCACTAAGCCTATTGTCGATAGACCAACCCTATTCGTGGAGATTATCCAGCGTAAGGGTGCACGAGGCTTCGGTGAGGGTAACTTCAAGGCATTATTTGAATCAATTGAAAGAGAACAGGCCCGTAGAGGAAATTTATAAGATATTTATTAAAGGGGAGAATTACAGGTACGAAAAGAAAGGGAGAGTGTTCTCCCTTTTTCAAAGTGTAATTAGAATAGAGGTGGGAGAGGAATGGAAGTGTCACCTGACACACTAGAATGGAGAGACGCTTATAAGCTTCTTATCGGCTCAATACTGCCTCGTCCGATTGCTTTTGTCACAACAATCGATGAAAAGGGAATTGCCAACGCTGCTCCCTTTAGCTTTTTTACAGCAATTTGCGCCGACCCTATGCTTATTTGCTTTTCACCAATGAGAAAGGGAAGTGACGGAGCAAAAAAAGATACACTCATAAACATTGAAAAGACAAATCAATTCGTGATTAATATCGTCAGTGAAGAAATGGCACAACAAATGAACGATTGTGCGGTTGAATTTGCTCCTGATGTCGATGAGTTAGTGGTAACAGGTTTAACCAAAGAACCTAGTTTGATGGTGAAAGTTCCTCGAATAAAGGAATCACTGGTCCATTTAGAATGTGAGCTCTACCAGGTGTTGGATTTTGGTGACAAGGCTGGCTCAGGGAGTCTTGTAATCGGTAAGGTTTTGAATATTCATGTAGAAGATGAATTATTTCATAATGGACGTATTAATACAGAAAAACTCCAGCCAATTGGCAGAATGGCAGGCAATACCTATACCAATCCATTAGGGAAAACCTTTGATATTATCAGGAAATAGAAACTAGGTGATTTTATGAGATTCGTAACTTTTGAAAAAAGCGATGGGACAGTAAGATCTGGTTTGATGTTAGCAACTGAACTTGTTATAGACTTGAACGAAGCAACGAACGGAAGATTGCCGGAAAAATTAATAGACTTTCTAGAACAGAGTGAGGAAAATCTGAAAATTGCGGCACAGCTCTTACAACACACACTAGGGGATAGAGGTGTCTATCCCCTAAATGATATTCGACTGATTGCGCCGCTGCCTGTTCCTAAGAGTTTCCGCGATTTCTATGCTTTTGAGCAGCATGTAAAATCTGCTCGTGAAAATAGAGGTCTGAAAATGATACCAGAATGGTATGAGATACCAGTCTTTTATTTTTCAAATCACCTTGCGATTAAGGGGCCAGAGGACAAAATTTCTAAGCCTGTTGGAAGCAATATGCTGGATTACGAACTCGAAGTTGCCTGTGTAATTGGGAAACAAGGCAAAAATATTAGGGCTGACGAAGCAGAAGAGTATATTTTCGGCTATTGTATATTAAATGACTGGAGCGCTCGCGATTTTCAAAGACAGGAAATGAAGGTAGGTTTAGGACCTGCCAAAGGAAAAGACTTTGCAACCTCTATTGGACCATGGATTCTCACCAAGGATGAGTTGGAGAATTTAAAATCGGGCAAGGGCTTTGATATTACCATGAAAGCAAAAGTAAATGGAGTCCTGCTATCGGAAGGAAATATGAAGGATATTTACTATTCCTTCGGAGAAATGCTAGAGAGGGCTTCTGCGGGCGTTACGCTTTATCCTGGGGAAATTATCGGTTCTGGTACTGTTGGGACAGGATGTATCCTTGAACTCGGTACAGAGGTGCATTGCTGGCTACAACCGGGTGATGAGGTTGTATTTGAGATTGATAGGCTGGGAGTATTAAAGAATTGGATTATAAATGATTAAAGCGAGGTGAAATCATGTATTATCGGCAAATGGGAAGAATTCCACGTAAACGTCATACCATGTTTAAAAAAAATGATGGAACTCTCTTTCGTGAGCAGGTAATGGGGACACGGGGATTTTCAGGAACACAATCAATCCTTTATCATCACTACATGCCAACGGAAGTACTTAAATCAAAGTTGGTTGGCGGCTATTTGCCAGATTATGAAGAACAGCAATCGTTAAAGCACCGTCATTTTTTGACGAATAAGACCATCAAAAAAGGGGATGCGCTTTCAGCGCGGGAATATATTTTAGGAAATCAGGACTTATTAATTGGGACGGCATATGTTAATGAGCCAATGAGAAGCTATTACCGCAATGGTGATGGGGATGAAATGCTGTTTGTTCATTATGGATCAGGTAAGCTTGAAACCATGTTTGGAACGATTACCTATCGACCAGGTGACTATCTGTTAATCCCGATTGGAACCATTTATCGAATGATTCCTGATGAAAAGGAAGAAACTAAACTGTTGTTTATAGAATCTTTTAGTCAAATTACAACGCCAAGAAGGTATCGAAATGAATATGGCCAATTGCTCGAACACAGCCCTTTTTGTGAACGTGATTTTCGTGGACCTGAAAACTTAGAGACTTATGATCAAAAGGGACAGTTTGAAGTAGTAACAAAATCGCGGGGATCACTCCATTCTCATATTTTGGGACATCATCCATTTGATGTTATTGGCTGGGATGGGTATCTATATCCATGGGCTTTTAATGTAGAGGATTTTGAGCCTATAACAGGAAGAATCCACCAACCTCCTCCTGTACACCAAACCTTTGAAGGGAATAACTTTGTGGTTTGTTCTTTTGTGCCAAGAATGTTTGACTATCATCCAGAAGCCATACCTGCTCCTTATTATCATAGTAATGTGAATAGTGACGAATTACTATATTACGTAAAAGGTAATTTCATGAGTCGAAAAGGGGTCCAGCTCGAGTCGATTACCCTTCATCCGAGCGGTATTCCACATGGTCCACACCCCGGAAAAACGGAAAACAGCATTGGAAAAAAGGAAACGCTCGAACTTGCGGTTATGATTGATACCTTCCATCCACTTAAAGTGGTTAAGAGTGCGAGTGAAATAGAGGATACTGGTTATATGTTTTCTTGGGTCGAATAATTCTATGGTAACAACCCGATAAAGGAAAAATCGGGTTGTTTTTTTTGTAAAAGTCAAAAGTAAGGTATGATACTTCTAATACGTGATAGTATGGAAATATAGATTTAAAATGGAGGTGAAAATCATGAACTTGAACCACATTCAATCAAAATTAAAAAGCCATACACCAAGTATTTTAGGAAGTGATAAATTCTCGAAATTTGCCGTTATGGTGCCACTAATTAAAAAAGCGGATGGCATACATGTCTTGTTTGAGGTCCGTTCCCTCCAGCTGCGCCGACAGCCTGGAGAAATTTGTTTCCCGGGGGGAAGAATTGATCCGGAAGATATTGATGAAAAAAGTGCAGCGATTCGGGAAACTACGGAGGAATTAGGAATTAGTAAAGAGAACTTATCTGAGGTTTATCCACTCGATTTCATGATTTCTCCTTTTGGAATGATGATTTATCCTTTCGTATCCTATCTAGAAAGTCCTGAAAAAATCCAATTAAATCCCGCCGAAGTGGGAGAAATATTCACGGTACCTTTGTCCTATTTTATTGAAAATGCCCCGGATCTTTATCGTATTCACTTTAAGGTGGAGCCGGAGGAGAATTTCCCCTTTGACTTAATTGTAGGTGGTGAAAATTACAATTGGAGGACAAGGGCACTGGATGAATATTTTTACCTTTATGAGGAAAAGGCGATTTGGGGACTAACAGCAAAAATCCTATCCCATTTTATTGAAATACTGAAACAGTGAGATGATCTAGGGATAATGAAAGTATAATTATCCTTGATAATTTCACTTTTTTTTACCACTGTCTTCCTAGGAAGAACAAATGTCTTTTTGTAGGAGAAAAAAAGACTTGATTATTTTCAGAATAGGGATAAAATTAAAATTATACTTTTTTGGGATAGGTGATGTTGTGATGAAGGTTGTAAAGTTTGGAGGATCCTCTTTAGCGTCAGGAGAACAAATCGAAAAGGTTTTTCAAATTGTGATGGCTGATCCTGAGAGGAAAGTAGTAGTCGTGTCTGCTCCTGGGAAGAGGTATGCTGACGATGAGAAAGTAACAGACTTATTGATAGAGTGTGCTGAACTATGTCTTCAAGATAGTAATCCACAGGAAAAGTTTAACGCCGTTATGTCAAGATATTCCTCCATTGCAGCTGAGTTGGCTCTCCCTAATGAGATAATTAGTGAAATTCATCACGATTTATCAGAGAGATTAAATGGAGATAAAAGTAAGCCTGACAGGTTTATGGATCTCGTAAAGGCAAGTGGTGAGGATAATAACGCCAAATTAGTTGCTGCCTACTTTAGGGAGCAGGGAGTAGAAGCTACCTACGTAAATCCTGGAAAAGCAGGTCTGTTTGTAAGCAGCGAACCAGGGAATGCACAGGTTTTATATGAATCGTATGAGAATTTATATTCACTGCGTGAGGTTCCAGGAATCATCATTTTTCCAGGATTTTTTGGTTATAGTAAGGAAGGTGATGTGTTCACCTTTTCACGAAGTGGCTCAGATATAACGGGTTCAATTCTTGCAAACGGTATAAAAGCCAGTCTATACGAGAATTTTACAGATGTGGATGCGGTATTTTCAGTTAATCCAAACCTTGTCCATAATCCGAAGGAAATAAAAGAGTTAACCTATCGAGAAATGCGTGAATTATCCTATGCAGGATTTACAGTTTTACATGACGAAGCATTAGTCCCTGCATTTCGTGCAGGAATTCCAGTTCAAATTAAGAACACGAACAACCCAAGTGCACCTGGCACGAGAATTGTGTACGCGAGGGATAATACGAATGGTCCGGTTGTTGGTATTGCTAGTGATAAGGGATTCTGCAGCATTTACGTTAGCAAATACTTAATGAATAGAGAAATTGGTTTTGGACGGAAACTTTTGAGTATTTTAGAAGAATATGGTCTGTCATATGAACACACTCCATCTGGAATTGATGATGTCTCCATTATCTTAAGAGAAGCACAAATCGATCCTGATATGGAAAATGAAATTGCCTGGAGAATCGAGTCTGAACTTCACTCGGATGAAGTCAAAATTGAGCACAGCCTATCACTAATTATGGTTGTAGGCGAGGGAATGCGTCGGAATGTTGGAACGATGGCACGTGCTTCAAAAGCTTTAGCCAAGGCAAAGGTCAATATTGAAATGATAAACCAAGGCTCCTCTGAGGTTAGTATGATGTTTGGAGTAAAAGAAGTTGATGAAAAGAGAGCCGTTCAAGCTCTATACGATGAGTTTTTCGCAGCAGTACCCGTTTAAATAGAAAAGCAGTCTAAAATTTACCTTTTAGACTGCTTTTTATTTATATCTGCGAACCTATATCAGCGAAAGGAAAAACTTCTTATGATAACTGAGGGTACTAATGCTTTTTTTTGATCTTACTCTTCGTACGTAACCCAGCCCCCACCGCAATGATCAATCCGCCACCTGTATCAGAGATTAAATCAATCATGGTATCGTTATTTCCCCCGCCTTGTAAGGTCATATTGAAAAATTGATCGGAACTAAACTCATAAATTTC
The DNA here is from genome assembly GCF_030348765.1 of Neobacillus sp. CF12. GTDB lineage: Bacteria > Bacillota > Bacilli > Bacillales > Cytobacillaceae > Neobacillus. Next base: position 5,882,981 of record NZ_JAUCEU010000007.1, read on the forward strand.
CCATAAGACTCCTCCAAAAGCAGCAAATGATAAAGTAAATAGAAAGATAATCCAAGGGGAAATCTCCACTTCTGCGTCTCGATGAATCAATCTCTCATATAATGCGATTCCAGAAAATGCAAGTATCGCTCCACTTAGGAAATGCATGAATGTGTCCCACCATCCCAGCCCATACCATCCTAGGATTGAGCCGAAATACTGTGAACCAACCAAGAAAAGTAAATAGGAAATGACAATGGGCAGATTAAATTGGAGCTTCGTAAAAAGAGCTAAGAGGAGTGGAACCGCCCCACAAATCATTCCTCCAATGGCAACCGTTGATTTAAAGGATTCCTCATTGGAGCGGTAATGAAAAAATAAAAAGGCCATAAATGCAACATAGAGAAAACTGAGCAAAAGGACTAACTTTCGATTCATTATTTTCACCTCAGGTAGATTGCGCATTACTATGAATTATATCCACTTCATCTCCATCTCACCCATGGCTGCAAAAGAAAAATAATGTTTATAATTGACAGATTATTGATAATATTCTTAAATTAATATATCATAACAATAAAATAACACTTGTTTTCTATTTAAAACATATATCACTGTAATAAGTTAACTTTACCAATTAAAAGGGGAGAACATGCAGATGTCACGTTTAAAAGAATTTCGTACAATAATGAACTCAATTAAATCGGTTTGGGAAAAAGATAAAAAAGCAGCCATAGTTATGCTAATTGGTGTGAATGGATCCGCATACAGATTACCTGGAACAAAGATGATGATGGCAGAAGATGCTGAAATGGCGGGAACAATTAGCGGGGGCTGTTTAGAGGGTGATATTTATGGGTTTGCAGAAAAGGCAATTCAAGAAGCAACACCAATGCTAAAAACCTATGACTTAAGCGATAATGAAATATGGAGTTTAGGAATTGGCTGTAAAGGCTCACTAGAAATTTTCATTCTGCCGACTAAAAAGGATGATGAATTTTGGGAGGAAACAGACCGTCTATTAAACAAAGATGAGGAATTTTCCTTTATTTTAGAGGTACCAACTGGGATTAAAACTTTGGTAACAAAAGACGGTGAGATAATTGGTGATAGTGAGTATCTACCTTCGATTGTGTACGAAAGTGCATTACAAAGTCTTAAGTCACAAAAGCGCGCTGAAGTTTTGAAATGGGAAGGTCGTAGATTTGTTATCGATGCCATACGGCCAAGCCAAAGATTAATTGTAGCAGGTGCTGGAAAAGACGCCATTCCAGTGGTGGAACTGGCTGCTAAAGCTGGTTTTTCAGTTACCGTTTTAGATCCGCGTAGTGAATTCAATAGAGAGCGATATTTCCCTGCTGCCACACATTTAGTCGAGCTGCCAGAAAATATTAATTCGGAAAATGTAAAGGGTGCTTGGTGGGTCATTATGAATCATTTGCAAAGTCGGGATGAAGAGGCCCTCCATCTAGCACTTCAAAGTAATCCGAAATATATTGGGGTGTTAGGACCTGTATCACGAACACAAGAAATGCTCCTAAATATAGGCGAGGATTTAATTATTGGAGAAGAAATATATTCGCCTGTTGGTCTAGATATTGGGGCAGAAACGATGGATGAAGTGGCAATAAGCATTGTTTCTGAATTGATGGCAGTGCGGTCCAATCGTGAAGGGAAATCATTAAAAGGTAAAGTGAAAATTCATGTCTAGGGTAGGGGCAATCATTCTTGCGGCTGGAATGTCTAAGCGTATGGGACAGCCCAAGCTTTTGATGCCATTGAAAGGAAAACCACTTTTTCGATATCCGCTCGAACAAGCCATTAGGAATCAGTTGAATCCAATCTGTTTAATAGGTGGCCAGCATATGCAGGCATTTAAAGCAGAGAGTGATGATTTACAAGTTGTGGAGTATATTCACAACCCAAATTTTGAAAAAGGCATGTCCACATCTTTAAAAATAGGGATAGAAAATATCATTGAGCGTAGTAATGCCACGTTCATCTTTTTGGCTGACCAGCCATTCGTCCCTGATCTTGTCATACAAACAATGTTAGAACATTTTCGTTTAGGGACACGTATCGTAAGACCTCAATACCAAGGGAATTTAGGTCACCCCATATTAATTGATAAGAGTCTATACGAGGAATTTTTAGGGGTAGAGGGAGATCAGGGCGGTAAAGAAATAATAAAGAAATACAAAAGTGATACCAGAATTCTTTCATTTGAAAATTCTACTTGGGGGATGGATATTGATACAGTAGTAGATTATCAAAACGGAAAACAGTATAGCAGCAAAACAATTTATTAACAATGAAGCTCTGTAAATTTCTATAGAAATTATTCATAGAATTTACAGGGCTTTTCTTTTGGAAATTAAGTTTTATGTGTTTTTTCAGAAGATTGCAAATTCATATTGACAAAAAAATAGGATGTATTATGATTAATAAGGAAAAATAAGTTTTGTATGTAAAACAAAGAAAATAAAATTGAATAGCAAAAAACTATTGACTTTAAATTCTGAAGATTGTTACTATTGTAACAGAGTTAACATTGTATACAGGTATGCTAGGTAAAAAAGAGCTAGAAAAGAATTTTTTATTATTTCTTTATTATTATCATTGTATACAGGTATACACAATGAAATAAAAATAATAATCTGGGGTGATTCTTTATGAATATTAGTGGTACAGCAAAGTTTAACGAATCTGTTGACACCATTTGGCAAGCACTGCATACGGAAGAGATTTTAGTAAGTGCAATCCCAGGATGTCAATCGTTAATTTTAAATGAAGATGTAGAATATGATGTGAATCTTAAATTAGGTGTAGCCTCTGTAAAAGGAGAATATACGGGAAAAGTGAAAATTGAGGATATAGAAGAACCCGTTCATTACAAACTTTATGCTGCAGGAAGTGGGAAACCTGGTTTTGTAGACGCAACACTCGAATGTAAAATTGAACCTTTAGAGGATGGGTGCCAGGTGGTATGGTCATGTGAAGCTGAAATTGGCGGAACAATTGCAAGTGTTGGCAATCGAGTCATTGGTGGAATCGCAAAATTTCTAGCTGGAAACTTCTTTAAAGATGTTAAAAAACAGCTCCTTACTAGAGCTTAATAGGGGGAGAAAAAAATGAAGCCAGCTGTATTTAGTTACCTTCGACCAACAAATTTACAAGAGGCGCTTACGTTTATAGAGGAATACGGAGAAGATGCAAAGATTTTATCGGGAGGACAAAGCTTAATCCCCACGATGAATATGAGACTCTCAGCACCAGCTTATTTAATTGATATTAGTAGAATTAGTGATTTGAATTATATAAAACTAGAAGATGATTTTTTAACAGTAGGTGCCTTAACGAAACATAAAGATATTGAGAATTCGGATTTAGTGAAAGGAGTATGCCCCTTATTATCAGAAGCCATTAAATGGGTAGGACATGCACAAATCAGAAATAGAGGTACAGTAGGCGGTAGTATTGCCCATGGAGATCCTTCTGCAGAATTACCATGTGTTCTTACAGCACTTCGTGGACAGATCGTTATCGTCAATGTGGATGGCAGTGAAGAGGTTGTTGTTCCTGAAGAATTTTTCCTAACCTATATGCTGACTTCATTACAGCCAGATCAAATGGTAAAAGAAGTACGATTCCCGATTATTCCAAAAGAGAGTGGTTCTGCTTTTGTTGAGGTTGCTAGAAGACATGGGGATTTTGGTTTAGCAGAGGTTGCTGTTGTAGTTGATTTAGACGATATGGGCCAATTGTCAAATGTGAAAATTGCTGTGGGCGGTGTAAATCCAACTCCAATAGCTTTGGAGCAAGTAGAAGACTATTTAAACGGAAAGAAACTAACCGATGAAGTTTTAAGACAAGTTTCCGACCTAACACAAGAAAGTGTGGACCCGGAATCAGACCTTCATGGTACGGCAGAATATCGGCAAGAGCTGACAGGCACACTAACCGTTCGTGCGCTAAAGATTGCAGTGGAACGTGCAAGAGGAGGAGAAAAAAATGTCCAATAAAGTACAAGTTGATATTTCAATTAATGGTAAGAAGGTTCAGAAAGAAGTAGAACCTAGACTCCTGCTTACTGATTTTATTCGTGATGAATGTAATCTGACTGGAACTCATCTTGGCTGTGAACATGGTGTATGTGGCGCCTGTACGATTTTACTAGATAGTGAACCAGTTCGAGGCTGCTTAATGTTTGCGGTTCAAGCAGATGGATGTGAAATCGAAACAGTTGAGTCTTTAAACCATGTTGATGGAACACTCAATGTACTTCAACAGTCCTTTTCAGATAATCATGCATTGCAATGTGGGTTTTGTACACCAGGATTTCTCATGACGTTGACGCATTTCCTAGAGGATAATCAAAATCCAACTGAAAAAGAAATTCGAGAAGCAATCTCAGGAAATTTATGTCGATGTACTGGCTATGCAAATATTATTAAAGCCGTGCAACAGGCTGCTCAAATACTTCAAAGAGACAAAGGTAATAGTTCAGTAGTTTCTGCTCAATAACGTAGTGGTCACAAAGGAGGCATGAAGATGAAGAAATATGTAGGGCAAAGTATAAAAAGAAAGGAAGATTATCGCTTAGTCACAGGAACAGGCCAATTTGTTGCAGATATCAAATTAGCTGGAATGCTAGAAGCTGTTTTTGTACGTAGTCCGCAGGCACACGCGATTATTCGCCATATTGATAGTTTGAAGGCAAAGGAATTACCTGGTGTACATGCGGTTCTGATTGGTGATGACATTAAGGGAATCATTAATCCGATTACCCAATTCGAATCACATAGTGCTGTACCACCCAATGTTGCAAAAGAAATAAATCCAAAAATTCAATTCAATGCTGAAAGCGTTTTAGCGGTAGATAAAGTAATGTATGTGGGACAGCCGGTTGCAGTAGTTGTAGCCGATAATCGTTATATTGCAGAGGATGCTGCCGATTTAATAAAAGTTGAATATGAGCAGATAAAACCGATTGTTGACCCGTATGAAGCAATGAAGGAAGGCTCTCCACTCGTTCAAGAACAAGTGGAAAGAAATATCCAAATGGAATTCCATCTATCAATTGGTGACGCCAAACAAGTGGAACAGCAGTCTGATCATGTTCTTAAGGCAAGAGTGAAAACCCCAAGGCTATCTTCGAATCCAATTGAAACACGTGGTGTTGTTGCAGATTATGATAATCGTACCGATCAAATCCATGTTTGGTCTGCTACACAATTGCCATTTGAAGTAAGAGCGACGATTGCCCATTGCTTAGGCTGGACTGAACAAAACATTCGAGTGACAGCTCCGGATGTTGGAGGGGGTTTTGGTCCAAAGGGTGGGGTGCATCCCGAGGAAATCCTTGTCCCTTATATTAGCAAGTTATTAAATCGACCTGTGAAATGGGTGGAAGATCGTCTAGAACATTTAACAAGTGCCCGGCAATCAAGAGATCAAGTCCATGATGTGATTGTTGCTTATAACAATGATGGGACTATCCTCAGTCTACGTGATGAATTTGTGGTTGATTCAGGCGCAGTAAACTTTTTTGGATTTACCTGTGCTTATAACACTGCCTACCATTTACGTGGAGCATATAAAATACCAAACTATGATATTAAATCGAGAATTGTGTTAACGAATAAAACACCCAATGTTCCCTTTAGAGGAGCAGGAAGACCTGAAGCAGTGTTTACAATGGATCGTGTGATCGACATGATTGCGAGGAAATTAAAGCTGGATCCAGTAGAAGTTATGAAAAGAAATATGATCCTGGCACATGAAATGCCATACGATCAAGGGATTTTAGTAAAAGATGGTGCAAGGCTTATTTATGATAGCGGGGATTATCCAGCTGCGTTGAATCAAGCACTAGAAATGGTTGAATATGAAAGCTTCCGTGAACGTCAGAAAGAACTCAAGAAGTCTGGGAAAAACATCGGCATCGGGATTTCTACTTACGTAGAAGGAACAGGTGCAGGTCCCTTTGAAGGTGCTTTACTCAGTGTTGATTCAACTGGAAAAGTAATTGCCCACTTGGGTGCTTCTCCACAGGGACAAGGTCATGAAACCGTTTTTGCCCAAATCGGAGCTGATGCACTTGGCTTAACACCTGATGATATTGTGATTAAGGTTGGCGACACAGCTGTTTTGCCCTTTGGTGCAGGAACCTATGCAAGTCGCAGTGCAGTAAACGCTGGGTCAGCCATGCATGAGGCCTCACTAAAATTGCGAAGTAAAGTAGCTGAAATTGCAGGAGTTATGCTTGGTACATCACCTGAAGAAATTGTCATTGAGGCAGGGAAAATCTTTTCGAAGGATGATCCCAATCATTTCTTAACGCTTCAAGATATCTACAAACGGTCTAGACCTGCAGCACGACCGCCATTACCGCTTGAAATTGAACCGGGTTTACAGATCACACATTATTTTGTTCCCCCTACTGTTACTTTTGCTTCCTCTGTTCATGTTGCTGAGGTAGAAGTAGATAAGGAAACCGGTTTTGTTGTACTTCAAAATTATAGTGTCGTCCATGACTGTGGTACCGTCATTAATCCTATGATTGTCGATGGGCAGGTACAAGGTGGAATTGCTCAAGGAATTGGCTCGGCTTTATATGAAGAAGTTGTTTATGACGAAAACGGTCAATTATTAACAGGGACATATATGGATTACTTGCTGCCAACCTCAATGGAGATTCCAACGGTTAAAAAGGGACACCAGCAGCATCTTTCAACAAGGAACCCATTGGGTATCAAAGGAGTTGGAGAAGGTGGGGCCATTTCACCACCAGCTGCGATAGCCAATGCTATTGTCGATGCTCTATCCGATCTTGATATTGTAATCAATCAATTGCCAGTCAGCCCAAGCAGATTGAGAGGACTGATTAAAGAAGCTGAAAAGAAACAAAGTGCGATTTTAAAATAGTAAAACAAAACTAGGGGGCAGTGAATATGAAAAAATCGATGGGTAAATTTTTTCAAATTTTAGCAGTGTTTAGTCTTCTTTTCTTAGCAGCTTGCAGTGGAAGTGCTATTGATAGCAGTAGCAATGATGATAGTAAAGAGAGTGAAGGAGATTCCAAGGATCCAGTGAAGATGGGATTCATTCTTTCATTAACTGGAAACTTTGCTTCAATGGGAACTCCTGTTAAAGAAGGTATTGAACTATACTTTGAAGAAAACCCAGAAATCGATGGACGTAAAGTGGAATTGTTTTTTGAAGATGACGCAGGCGACCCGCAAGCAGCCCTCCGTAAATATGAACAATTAACATTAAACCAAGGAGTTAATATTGTGGGTGGTGGTACGGTTGGAAGTATCGCCTTAGCGTTAAGAGACAAAGTAGACACTGACAAAAAAGTTCCATTAATTAATGTGGTAGGCTCTACTGACGTCATGTCATGGGAGAAGAAGAGTGATTATGTTTGGAGAACCAGCTTCTCTGCATGGCAATATGCCTCTATTTCTGGAAAATTTACTGCTGAAGGAGTAGGAAAAAATGCAGTAATCATTGCCTCTGATTACGTCGCCGGACATGAGATTGTAACCGATTTCATACCTAGTTTTGAAGAGGGCGGCGGCAAGGTTAGTGAAATTGTTTGGGCCCCGCTAGGTACTAGTGATTTCTCTTCTTACTTAACACAAATTGATAATTCAAAACCTGAGGCTGTTTTTATGTTTATTCCAGGTGCAGATGGTTCCCGTTTTGTTAAGCAGTATCAAGAATTCGGTTTGCAGGATAAATACACGCTTGTTGAAGGCGGTTCATTATTAAACGCTCCATTCAACTTGAAAGCGGTTGGTAATGCAGTTGTAGGCGGAAAAATGATTACAAATTATTTCCCTGAACTCGAAAATGAAGTTAATGAAAAGTTTGTGAAAGCCTATCAAGCTAAATTTAATAAAATCCCTGATAACTATGTCGTCAACGGCTATGATACTGGGAAATTAATTTCTCAAGTGGTTAAAGAGGCAGGCAGCCTGGATGGCGAAAAGCTTGTTAGTGTTCTGAAAAAAGGACTTACCATTGATAGCCCTCGTGGTCCAATCGAAATGGATCCTGTAACACATACACTAATTCAAAATATGTACGTTATTGAGGGTAAAGAAACAAATGGTGAAATTTCATTTGAATTAATCAAAACATATGAAAATATTAAAATGCCTGAAGAAAACGTAGGATATAAAAAATACTAGACTTCTACAAAATAAGGCTGGCTCAAATAAAGGGTCAGCCTCTTTTAAGAACAAAATACTCAACCAAGGAGATGAATCCATGGATCTTTTTATCGTCAATACATTATCAGGATTAACATATGGAATGCTGCTGTTCTTAATGGCTAGTGGTTTATCAATCGTCTTTGGATTAATGAGGATCATTAATCTGGCTCATGGATCCTTCTTTCTTTTTGGTTCTTATGTAGCCTATGCCATGGTAAGTAGAGGGATGAACTTCTGGCTTGCATTGCTTCTCGCTACCATTTGTGTAACAGTCCTAGCATTTCTTCTAGAAAAATTCCTCATTTCAAGATTTCACGGCAACGAAGCTTCACAAGTATTATTAACATTAGGACTTATCTTTGTCATTGGAGATATTTCACTTTGGATTTGGGGCGGGGACTTCCTTTCTATACCAGTTCCATCCATTATGGATTTTTCCTTTGCTATTAACGAAAGCAGCTTTCCAATCTATCGATTATTTGTTATAGCTATTGGTATTGCTTGTGCAGTCCTTCTTTGGTACTTTGAAACGAAAACAAAAGTGGGAATGATTGTCAGAGCGGGTGTTGATGATATGGAAATGGTTGGCGCCTTAGGTTTTAATATTAGACTGATTTTCACAGCAGTATTTTTGTTTGGGGCAGCACTTGCGGCTATTGGCGGTGTATTAAGTGGCCCTATTTTAGGAATGTATCCAAAAATGGAATTTGAAATATTAGTAAACTCATTGGTAATTGTCCTAATAGGTGGCCTTGGCAGTTGGAAAGGTGCCTTTATTGGTGCCATTTTAATTGGAATTATTGATTCTTTTGGAAAAATCTATCTCCCTGATGTGTCTGTTTTATTGATTTTTGTTGTGATGGTCATCGTGTTAATGTTTAAGCCAACGGGGTTATTTGGAAGGGTGGAATCATGAAAAAATCGATTATTGCCACATTGTTGCTTGCTGTAAGTGTTTGTGCACTTCCATTTGTAATTTCACCATTTGTGTTGTTTATGTTGACAGAAGTTTTGATTATGGCGATTTTTGCTATGAGTCTTGGGTTAATAATGGGTTATGGAGGATTACAATCCCTTGGTCATAGTGCATTTTTTGGAATTGGTGCCTATAGTGTTGCTGTGTTAAGTGAACATTTGACAAGTATCTATCTTCTACTGCCAGCAGCTATTATTATTTCCGGCCTTTTCGCTTTATTAACTGGTTTAATAGCCATTCGAAATAAAGGGATCTTTTTCTTGATGATTACCTTAGCCTTTACCCAAATGCTATTTCTTCTGTTTCGTCAATCTGATTTATGGGGAGGAGCAGACGGAGTAGGAACATCTGTAAAGCCAAATCTGGGATTCATGGAAATAGCTTCTCCGTTAAGTCTTTTCTATTTTGTAGGTGTCTTTTTCGTCCTGGCATATTTTATTCTTCGTCTATTTGTGAACTCTCCACTTGGAAAAGGTTTAAAAGGGATAATGGAGAATGAAGGTAGAATGGTAGCGCTTGGATATCATGTTAAAAAATATCAAATTATTGCCTATGTTTTAGCTGGGGGATTGGCTGGTCTGGCTGGTGGACTATATGTATTTAAGACGCAGTTTGCGAGTCCAGAATTATTTAGTGTTCACATGGCAACTACAGTTTTGATTATGGTTTTCATTGGAGGGATGGGAACACTTTTTGGTCCAGTGATTGGGGCGGGGGTTTTTATTTTCCTTCAGAACTATATTAGTACTATGACGGACCGTTGGTCACTTATTATGGGACTACTATTTATTGTAATTGTTCTATACAACCGTGGTGGAATCTTGCAATTACTACAACTAATCACGAAAAAATTGACTCCAAAGAAAAACCTATTAATGGATAAAAAGGGGGCGACGATCATTGAGCTTAATGAAAGTGGAAAAGCTAAATAAATCCTTCAAAGCTATCCATGTCTTAAAAGATGCGACAATCGATTTACAATCAGGTGAGCGCCATGTCATTATCGGGCCAAATGGCGCCGGGAAAACTACATTTATCAATTGTCTATATGGGACACTTAAATTTGAGTCTGGGGATGTCCTTTTAGAAGGCAAATCGATTAAGGATATAGCATCTCACGAGCGTGTCCATTTAGGGATGGCGAGGACTTTTCAAAAGAATAACCTTTTTAATGATTTAACGGTTGAAGAGAATATATACTTAGCGATTTTATCTGAAAAACCATATAAGATGAAATTATTTAAAAGTCTTTCTGAGTACACTGATATCAAAAGGGAATCAGAAGAGATGTTGCTTCAATGGGAAATGCAGGATAGAAAAAGTGTAAAAGTAAAAAATTTATCGTATGGTGAACAAAGGGTACTAGAAATAATATTAGCACTCTGTGCTAACCCAAAAATCCTTCTTTTAGATGAACCAACATCCGGAATGTCACCATCCGAAACTGTGAGGACAACAGAATTAATTAAAAAGATACCTCGTTCTGTATCATTATTAATGATTGAGCACGATATGGAGGTTGTATTTAGTACAGCGGATCGAATAACCGTTTTACATCATGGTGAAACCATTTTATCGGGTACACCAAAAGAAGTTCGTGGGAATGAGATGATTCAAGAAATATACTTTGGTGGAGGTGCCCGTAACCATGCTTAGTTTAGAAGATGTTCACACGTATTATGGAAGTAGCCATATTTTACAAGGGGTTAATTTCACAGTTTCTGAAGGTGAGTGTGTTGCCCTGTTAGGACGTAATGGTGCGGGTAAGACCACAACAATTCACACGATTTCTGGATTAACACCATCGAAAAAAGGAAAGATCCGCTTTAAGGATCATTCGATAGAAGGTTTACCAGCAAATAAAATCTCTAAACTGCATATGGCATTAGTACCACAAGGAAGGAGGGTCTTTTCTTCTCTTACTGTAAAAGAAAACCTCCTCATGCCAAGTCGTCCTATTAAACATAAAGAAAAAGGCTTGAAATATTGGACAATTAATGAGGTATATGAATTGTTCCCGGCGTTAAAGCTAAGAGAACAAAACATGGGGAATGAGTTATCTGGTGGACAACAGCAAATGCTGGCAATTGGAAGGGCATTAATAACCAATCCTCAGTTAATTTTGATGGATGAGCCCTCAGAAGGACTCGCGCCTGTCATTATCGACCAAATTACCGACATAATAAAGGATTTGAAGAATACGGGACTATCGATACTTGTTGTCGAGCAAAATTTAAGATTAGCTTGTGATGTTGCGGACCGCGTATTGGTCATGAATAAAGGGCAGATTGTTTGGGAAGGTACTCCTGATGTGTTATTAAATAGTGATGAAATTCTTCACAAATACCTTGGAGTATAATAAAGTAGTAGTTGAATAGGGAGCATATTGAAGGAGAATCCACATGGAGAAACAGCTTTATCATTTTGAGAAAGAATTAGAACGCTATTCATCAAAACCTTTACGTGAGGCTATTTTTCATATTGTGAAAAATGCCATTATAGAAGGGAAATTATTGCCTGGAGATCGAATTACAGAAGATGATTTGGCTAGTAAATGTAACTGCAGCCGTACTCCTGTACGGGAAGCATTAAGAAAGTTAGAGCAAGAAGGATTATTAATGGTAAAGCCTGGAATAGGAATGGAGATTGCACCAATTAACTTTGAATTGTTAAAACAAGAGTTTGAAATTAGAGAAGTTTTAGAAGCGTATGCTGTTTCAAAAGCTTGCGAATTGATTACAGAGGACGGAATTAGAGAATTAGAATGGTCCACTGAGAAAATGATTAATACCTTAAAAACGAATGATTTTATTAAGGGTACCCATTTAAATATTGAATTTCATCAAAGGATTTATTCTTATTCTGGAAACTATTTTATTAAGAAGTTTACAGACTCATTATGGCTTTCAATGCGGATTTCATTTTTATCGATACAAGGTGAAGGAACTGTTCGTCCATTTGATTCAACATGGTATAAGGAGCGGACAAATGAACATCTACAGTTGATAGAAGCATTTCGTGAGAGGGACAAGGAGAAAGCCGTTCAGACAATCAAAAAGCATGTAAACGAAAATTATATTCACCATGCAACTTTTATGAACTTTCTTTAGTAGTAAAAAGTCTCAGGAAACGAGACTTTTTCTTGTTTTTTCTTTCCATTCGCATCAACATTTTTTTTAGAGTATAGTGGAAATATAAAAGCACATGGGCACACATTTAGTGGAGGAAAATATGCAAAGGGCACAAATACCAACTTATGAACGGATTGCAATCGACTTAGCCAACCGAATTTACGACGGTAAATTCAAAGTAGGTGAAAAGATACACGGAAGATCGACTTTAGCTAGTGAATATAAAGTTTCACCTGAGACAGTAAGAAGAGCAATAAAAATTTTAGAAGATGTGGAGATTGTTCAATCAACAAAAGGCAGCGGGATTGTTATATCATCTAGAGAAAATGCCTATAAATATATTCATCGTTTCTCGAATTTAGCTAGTATTAAAGACCTTGAAAAAGAAATAAACAGTCTTATTACCGAAAGAGACAAAATTGACGACCAGCTTTCAGATACAATAAGGAAAATCATGGATTATTCCACAAAACTTCGACATACGAATCCACTGGCACCCATTGAGGTGGAGGTAATTCCTGGCTGTATACATATAGGTAAAACAATTTCAGAAGTGAAATTTTGGCAAAATACAGGCGGGACTGTGATTGGGATGAAGAGAAAGGGGGAATTGATTATTTCCCCTGGACCTTATGCATTAATCCTTGAAGGAGATGTACTTCTAATTATTGGTGATGATGACACCTATGAAAGAGTCGTCCATTTTATGGAGGATTAAAAAATAGCCGGCAGCGCCGGCTATTTTATTTTATCAACCCTTCTTCTTGTAAGAACTCTTTTGCTACTTTTGCTGGTGATTCTTTAAGGCTATCAACTTTGTAATTTAGTTTTCTCATTTTATCATCCGTTAGTTTGCCTGCTAGTGTATTTAGTGCTTCTTCAAGTTCAGGATGTTCCTTTAATGTTTCTTCTTTGACAATTGGAACAGCATAATAAGGAGGGAAGAAATTTTTATCATCTTCTAAAACCTTCAATCCAAATTCTTCTATTAGACCATCCGTTGAAAAGGCATCGATGACGTCACTTTTATGATTATCAAGAGCTGTATAACGTAATCCCCCGTCAATGGCTTTCACCTCTTTAAAATTCAAATTGTACGTTTTCGAAAGTCCAATTAGTCCGTCTTCGCGATTTGGAAATTCAATCGTTGGTCCCATAATCATGCTATCACTTACTTTAGCAAGGTCTGAAATGGTATTTAAATTATATTGCTGTGCTGTATCTTGACGCACTGCTAATGCGTAAGTGTTATTAAACCCAAGTGGTTTTAACATGTCTATTCCATATTTAGTTTTGAATTCTTTTTTTACATAATCATAAACCTTGTCAGGATCATTTTGTGGACTTTGATTAAGAATATTTACAAGGCCAGTCCCAGTGTATTCTACGTACATATCAATATCGCCATTTTTAATAGCACTAAAAGCTACCTGTGAGCCACCAAGGTTCATTTTTCTCTCTACTTCAAGGTCCGTCTTATTTTCAATTAAATCAGCTAGCATATTCCCTAAAATCAGCTGTTCACTGAAATTTTTAGAGCCAATAACAATTTTATCACCTGCACTTGCTTTTGAATAAACCGTAAAAGCACCCGCAGCAACTACGATAATACTAGTAACTGCAATGACCAAACGCTTTACCGTTTTACCCGTGTTAGTTGCTGATTTCTGTTTATTCGTATAAGAAAAGGATGTCTCAAGTTTACCAACAATAAAGTCAATCAAGAGGGCAAGGATACATGCAGGGATAGCACCGGCAAGAATCATGTAATTATCAACGGTTTGTACACCAGAGAACACCAGATAACCAAGACCACCCGCACCCACAAATGCAGCGATGGTCATTAAACCAACGGCAGTTACAGCAGAAATTCTGATACCCGCCATAATCATCGGAAAAGCTAATGGCAGCTGAACCTTTTTCATGGTTTGACTCTTGGTCAGACCGATACCTTTGGCGGCTTCCAGAATGTCTGGATCAATATTCGTTAATCCTGTATAGGTGTTCTTGACGATTGGAAGAAGAGAATAAAGGACAACCATTACAATGGCAGGTGCGCTGCCAATCCCAATGAAGGGGATTAAGAAGCCGAGTAAGGCTAAGCTTGGCACAGCTTGAATGACATTCGTCGTACCGATAATGGGTTTTGAGAGCTTTGGCTCTCTTGATATTAAAATACCGAGTGGAATACCGATAATTACCGCGATTAATACAGAAATAATACTTAAATATATATGTTGACCTAATAGGTTTAGGATTTGTTCGAAGTTTGCACTTAAATAATTATAAAAATCACCCATTAAAAGGCCACCTCCAAATCAATTAGTTGGCTGCTTAGAGCCGATAAAATACTGCTTCTCGTTATTAGGCCAGTTAATTGCTTCGTTTGATTAATAACGGGGACATAGCCAATTTTATGTTCATTCATCGTGGCTAGAATGGAAATTAAATTACTATCCTCGGAAATAGCGAGAACATTTTTCTCCATAACACTATCAATCTCTGAATTTCGATTCAGTAATTGGACTCCTTTTAATGTAACTAATCCTATTAAAATATTATTTTTGTCGGTTACCAATAAGCTGTCGACCTTATTAGACTTCATGATTTCTATCGCCTGTAAAACAGTTCGCTTAGCAGTAATCTTTACAGGGTTAGGAATCATAATATCCTCAGCCATTAATAATTCAGGATTATTCCAAACTCGTCGCTTCCCAATAAATCCTTCGACAAATTCATTGGCTGGGTTTTTGAGAATATTTTCAGGGGTGTCAAATTGGAGAATATCGCCGTCTTTTAAAATACAAATTTTATCAGCGATTTTAATGGCTTCGTCCATATCGTGGGTAACGAAAATGATGGTTTTATTAAGTTCTTTTTGCATTTGAACGAGTTCATCTTGAAGTGAGTTTCTCGTTACAGGATCCAATGCACTGAAGGGCTCATCCATTAAAATGATATCTGAATCCGTTGAAAATGCTCTGGCCACCCCTACTCGTTGCTGCTGTCCACCACTTAACTCTTTAGGGAACCGGTGTAGGAATTCAGAAGGATTTAATCCGACTACCTGAAGAAGTTCCTCTGTTTTTTTGGTAATTTTATCTGGATCTTCTCCTTTTAGGTTTGGGATTAATTCTAAATTTTCTCTAATCGACATATGGGGGAAGAGACCTGTATTTTGAATTACATAGCCAATATTTCTCCTAAGTTCTATTGCATCCATTTTGGAAATATCTTTACCATTTACAAAAATCTTTCCTTCTGATGGCTGAATTAATTTATTGATCATTTTTAACAAGGTGGTTTTCCCGCAGCCACTTGGTCCGATAAAAACTACTAATTGCCCAGCTTCGATATCAATCGAGAAGGGCTTAATAATTGTTTTATTCCGGTATTTCTTTACTATATTTTTAAACTCTATCAAGATCATTCCTCCTTAAAAATTCATATATCAAATTTCCAACAACTTCATTTTAACATATAAGTTGTTTCTTTGTCGACTTTATCCTTTTTTTACCTGTAATTAAGACTCATAAAAAGGCGTAATATTTTTCAGAATATAAAGAAAAGTGTTAAGATGGAACTAAAATATTCTAGTTAAAAGAAATGAGGAGAAGGTAAATTGGGATCTATAAAAGAAAAGCTTAGTCTTAAATTTTTCCTCTTCGTTGGATTGGCATTCATCATAATACAAATTCCGATAATCGGTGATTACTTGAGGATTATTAATACGGTAATCCATGAATCTGGCCACGCTTTTATTGCTCTCTTTGGAGGCCATGTTGAATCCATTTCATTGTTTATGAATGGAGATGGAGTTACACATGGCACACAATCGATTTGGATTATTGACCTTATTACTTGTTCAGCAGGTTATTTGATTACTTCATTTATGGCATATGTATCTTTTTGGTTGATTAAAAAGAAAAAACAAACATTTCTTATTGATTTGATTTTAGGAATCATACTCATCAATTTACTATTATGGGTCCGAAATCCATATGGTTTATTTTGGTTAGCTTCATTCGGTCTCATATTTCTAGCCTTTCTTATAAAGGGAAGCCAAAAGGTAATCCATAATCTCGTATTGTTATTGGCTTGTATTTTGTTAGTGGAATCGGTTAGTACTGCCTACGATATTTTAATTATCAGTTTGATTCAGCCTCATGCTGCGGGCGATGCAACAAACTTATCTCAGTTATCAGCTTTCATACCAGCTCAAGCATGGGGGATATTCTTCTTTGCTCAAGCACTTTTTTTTATTGTGCTAGGATTCAAGAAAGGTTTGTTCAGAATAGGGGCAGGAGAATTGCAACCGAAATACCAGTTAAAAGGAACAAAAGAATTCTTATAAAAAAAGCTCGCCGTAAATGCGAGCTTCTTCTACATTTTTAATAGTAATAAGGAAATGGAAAGAAAAATGGAAAAACAAAAACATTGTATGGAAATCTGCGTCTTCTAAACCGACGAAATCTCCGTCTGCCGTAACCGCCATATCCACCATATCTCATATCATCGGAGTCGTCATCAACATCCTCTGGCACTAACATAGTAACACCTTCATCATCCATGTCTTGGATAATTCCATTCATTTGAGTGCCATCACTCATTTGACCAACCACATGGTAATTCATATATCGCTGGCATGTATTCATGATATTCCGATAATCGCGAGTTTCTTGACCCTGGTACCCTGGATTTCCAATAGGTCCATTGTAATAATTATTCATGATAATCGCCTCCTCGCACACATATTATTCAGGTAAAAGGAATTAGTGCCTATAAAATTTAGAATCTTTATCCTATATAAATATTTTTGCAAAGTGAACATAAGATAGATTAATGTAAATAAACCCACTTGGAATTTCACTAATAGGAGGGGTTAAATGAATATCCTGGATATCATTACAAGCAGGAGAAATATAAAAAAGTTCAAATCAGATACAGTTAAACTTGATTTGATTTATTCTTGGTTAGAGGCTGCAAAGATGGCTCCTAATCATAGAATGACTGAACCTTGGGAAGTGTACTTTGTTGGTCCAGTTACAAGAGCTAAACTGAATCACAAGACGAATTTTGGAAATGCACCTGTACTTATTGCAGTCTTATCTAAACATGGCACCTCAGCAATTGAAAAAGAAGAAAATGCAATGGCGACTGCCTGTTTTGTTCAAAATTTTAATTTGGCTGCGTGGGCCGACGGGGTAGGAACATTCTGGTCATCAATTGGAATAACAGCCAAAAATCGAGAAATTCTAGTTGTACCAGATAACTATGATCTTATTGGTGTATTAGGAATTGGTTACCCTGAGATTGTACCGGATCCAAAACCGAGAACATCCATCAGAAACAAAATAAAGAACTTACCATAAACAAAAAAGAGGTAACCGATAATCCGGCTGCCTCTTTTTTTTACATTAGTTTGCAAATTTAATGGAATCTAGATACTCCGTTGTAAGATTATCAATGATTTGTTGAACGGGGAGTATATCCTTAATTTCATCTACTCGTGCACCGGCAAAGACAAGTCCGTTTTCGACATCTCCATTTACGGATGTGAGCAGGGAGTCAAGCGTACAGAACCGATAAGAACAATTTTTTAAACAATCATGGCATTTTGCAATTTTCAATTTGTCAGTGCCACTTATTAATTTTGCAAAGTTATTGACAATCACTCTTCCATGTAGACCAACTGTTGTTTTAACTAAAGCTGTGTCCTCTTTTCGAGCGTCAACATACTTTTGCTTAAATGCTTGAGGAGCATCACATTCTTCACTTGCTACAAAGCGTGTTCCCATTTGTACTCCAGAAGCACCCATTGAAATGGCTTTAGCAATATCCTCTCCATTCATAATTCCACCAGCTGCAATAACAGGAATAGAAACGGCTTCCACCACTTCCGGAAGAATGTCAAACATTGGTCTATCCGTACCCAGATGTCCACCTGCTTCAAAGCCCTCCACAACTACTGCAGCAGCTCCAAGTCTTTCTGAGATTCTTGCTAATTTAGCTGAAGAGACAATGGAAATGACAGGAATACCTGCTTGTCTACCCCATGCATACATATCCCTTGAGATTCCTGCTCCAGAAATAATAAAATCAACTTTTTCCTCGAGAGCCGCTTTCATTTTTTCAGCAAAATCATTCATCGCAAATAATACATTGACGCCAATAAATCCTGCACCTTTTACTAAACTTTTTGCTTTTCTGATATGTTCGCGCATTTCATCTGTTGTAATCCCTGTTCCTGAGATAATACCAACACCACCAGCATTTGCTACTGCAGATGCAAGTTTGCTTAATGAAATACCTACCCCCATACCACCTTGAAAGATGGGCACCTTTGGCATAATATGAGCAATTTTTAACTGTGGAAAATTCAATTTATAACCCCGTTTCATTGTTTTAGAATTTAGAACTTACTCTGGATACTACCAGAAATCATTTTCTGTGTATGTGATTTTTATCATCAGGTCATAAAAGTTGGTGTTAGTATTTATTACCAATCATAATAGTCCTATATGCATAGGCATTTACGTTTATTATTTCGGAATTGTAATTTTAACGAAATAGAAAGTAATTTTTATTCAATATCCTTGTAACATTACAAAGGTAAAATGGTATTGAACCATATGTGAAATTTTATTAAAATATCTTTGGGTTGGATATTAAGGGGGATTAGAATGGCTTCCACTACAAGTAGGAGTAAGTACTTTGATAACGCGAAATTCATATTAATTTTTCTTGTTGTTTTTGGGCATGTAATTAGCCCATATAAGGATCAGGATAAGATTTTATTTACTTTATATAGCGTGATTTTTCTATTTCATATGCCAGCGTTTATTTTGATCTCTGGATACTTTGCCAAAGGATTTAGAAAAAAAGGATATTTACGTAAAGCTTTTCAAAAAATATTGATTCCTTATTTTATATTTCAGATAATCTATTCTATTTTTTATTTTTTAGTGGGTAAGGAAAAAACGCTTGAATTCGATTTGTTCCAACCTCATTGGTCATTGTGGTTTTTATTAAGTTTATTCTTTTGGAATTTACTGCTGTATGTATTTGCTAGATTAAAATGGATCGGTTTATTCATCGCCGTAATACTTGGAATCGGTATTGGCTATTTTGAGCAAGCAGGTAGTTTTATGAGTATTTCTCGGACGTTTGTCTTCTTTCCTTACTTTTTGTTAGGTTTCTTATTAAATGGGGATCATTTAAAACGGATCATTGGGGCAAAGTTTGCTATTCCAACAGGTATATTCATTCTCATGTTGATGTTTTTATTTTTTGGATTTAGTTTTCCACAAAATGCTGTACCGTGGTTGTTAGGCGATACCTCTTATGAAAACATGGGAGGAATGCAGCTTACTGATGGACTGCTACGTGCGTTGCAATATGTTTTAACACTAATTGTCGTTTTTGGCTTTTTGCCGTTAATCCCATCGAATCAATATCGTATTACGAAAATAGGTGAGAGAACACTATATGTCTATTTATTCCATGGTTTTATTATTAAATCGATCCAATCCATTTTACCGAATAGCTTCTCAGAAAATTATTTGTTCTTACTAGCATTCTCCTTCATGGTCTGTATTATATTAGGCAGTTACATGATAAAAAAATATACGCGACCAATTGTTGAGTTGAAAATATAAAAGCCGAATGTGTTTAATACACATTCGGCTTATTTTTTATCCTAGAAACCCAAATAAAGAACTAACAAAATTCTTCTTTTTTCTATTAAGCTTTCCTTGGTCTAATACCAGTGGTTTGTCTGGTAAATTTGATGTCTTAAACTCCTGAAGCTGTGATTGGAGGTTTTCAACTTGTTTCGTTAATTTTATAACTTGGCTTTGTAATTCCTCGATTTCTCTGCGGTGCTGCAGCAGTTGATAGGAGGCAACAGAATCTGCTTTTGAGTTTACCTTTGTTTCCAATTCGGTAACAATCGAATACAATCTTTCAAGTTCAGAATTGTTCTCAGGTGCTGCTTTGACAGTCCCTTTGCGTGTTTTCCTTTCTTGAACTGGAGCAATTTCTTGTAATAAGGTCCCATTTTGTATTTGTGTTTGGATATTTTTTAACAAATCAATATCTTCGTTATTAAAATGGTAATGTCCTCGCTCATTCCGTTCCATTGGTAACTCAAGCTGTTTTACCCAACGTTGAATGGTACTAGCTGATACCCCTAATAATCTTGCAACTTCGTTTGTATTCATCATTATTCCCCCCGCATGAATAAATTGTTCATAGCAGCAAGTGTACTGACATTTTTACTCCCAAAATTTCCACCATTTCTTTTCCCTTGTTGCAGCTACATCTCGGAATCCAGTTAATAGATCCTGAAAAGCAGCTTCTCTTTGGGTAATTTCATGGCGAAATTGGTCCCGTTCTTTTCCACGCTCTAAACGGTCCACTTCAATTGCTTCGGATAGGTTATAAATTTCTGTGTTTGTAATATCAACGTAATGAGCCAGTTCTTCTGTAGATTGTGATAACTGTTTCGAAAGTGTATAAATCTCTTCTGAGGTTTCATGTGAAGCATTGGCAATACTCTTTGATAAATATAGAAGTCTTTCAGTCGTTTGTTCAGCATTTTTTTCAAGGTGACCAGAAAGTCCAGCAATTTCCGCTTTTGTAGTAGCGGTAGATTTCGTAATAGTCTCAGAGATGGAATTCACCGTATAATGAGCACCCTCTGAAATTTCTTTTTTGACTTCTTCCACTACTTCCTTTCGAAGAACACTTCTAATCTCCTCTTTTACTTCATTTAAAAAAGTTTGCTTATATTGGTCCATGGCATCGAAAAATTGGTCGGCATTCTTAATGGCAAGCTCTTCATTCGAAACTGGGGTCATCTCTTGGGTAACAATTGCTAAGGTCGAAACAGGAGGTTCAGTAACATCTTCTTCCTCAGGTTCAAACCCTTTTTGCAGCGTTTGTAAAATCATTGCGGTACTAAGTTTGTTTTCATACATGTTTTTAATTTCCAAAAGTAAATCTATCTCTACCTGTGAATAAATTCTTGCCCCTTGTTTTGTTCGAGGAATTTCAAGATATTCATCAAGTTCCTTTTCCCATTTTCTTAAAGTGGCAGGTGTAACATTTATTTTTTTGGAAACTTCCTTTTGTGTGAAAGTTTTCATAATGTTCAAATCCCTTCTATCTAAATTTACGGTAAAACATCTTTAGATAGTAAATTCTCTATGGAGCACCCCTTTTTCCTGCAGGTTGACAAAAGCTATCAAAACAAGACGGATATCACGAAATACCAACAAAATCATGCAAAAAAAGCCGTGCAGTTTGCACAGCTTTTGTTTAATCTACTATCCCAAGTTTTTTTAACCCATTATAGATTCCAGAATCACCTACAGCAGTTGTTTTATGCTTTGCGTATTGAAAGAGGTCCGGGTGTCCATTCCCCATAGCAAAACCTTCACCAACGTTTGTTAACATTTCTCTATCGTTCATGCCATCACCGAATGCTATCGCATTTTCCTTCTCCAATCGAAGATGCTTCAGCACATAGTGAACACCGACGCCTTTATTGACTCGATCTCGAATTACGTCATAACAATGAAACATACCTTCGACATTTACTTGCGATAAATGAATTTGAGTATCAAATTTGTATAATTCAGTATCCTTTGGTTTTAAATTGATCAATGATATTCCCAGAATCTCAAGATCGATGGATGATGAAAGAGGGTGATTTTTATGTAAATGGAATTTCTCAATAAATTCCTTCACGCAATCTGCTTTCAAATCAGAAAATATATTTTGGTCCTTTGTATAGAGTACAAATTCATGTTGATTCTTTTTCGCGATGTCAATGAATTGTTCGACACTATTTTTATTCATTGGCTCTTGAAAAAGGTCTTTCCCCTGGTAAATAGCAAATGCGCCGTTATACCCAATTAGGGAGTTAACATCTAATTCTTGGGCAAGTTCTCTAATTTCGTGTAAGGGCCTGCCTGTTGCCAAAAAAACCTCCATGCCTTTTTCTTTAATCTGACGAATCGCTTTTATCGTAGATTGCTCAATGGAATCATCTGGCGTAATGATGGTTCCATCAATATCTAGAAATAACACCTTATACTCAGACATTGAACTGCTCCTTTATTCGATATGATGTTTAAGTTTAACATTAATATCAAATAGATAAAATATTCTAACTGAGGAATAATAATAGGGAAGCATCAATAGAAGGGAGCATGTTTATGTTTAGAGGAGTTTTATTGTTTTTTCTTATTATGCTATGCCTTCCAGGACATACACTTGCCCAGCAGAAAATTCCAATCTTAATTTATCATTCAATTGATGAATATAACGGAAAAGGGTCTAAGGAGTTATTTGTTACACCTGAGAATTTTGAAAAGCAAATGATTTATTTGAAAAATCAAGGATACACATTATTAACATTTGAACGGTGGCAGGAAGCAGATAAAATAAATAAACCTATTTTCATCACATTTGATGATGGCTATAAAAATAATCTTACTGCGTTTACTATCCTACAAAAGCTAAGGGATGACAAATTTAGACCGACTGCAACTTTCTTTGTAATTACTGACTTTATCGGTCATTCCAATCGATTGTCCCAATCTGATCTGAAGATGATGTCAGAAACTGGTGTAATCTCAGTACAGTCTCACACTGCTACCCATCCGGATTTGACAAAATCAGGTGATATCAAGGGTGAATTAAAGGGTTCCAAGGAAAAAATTGAAAACATAACGGGAAAGCCTGTGACCGCACTTGCATATCCCTATGGGAACTTTAATGAAAGAGTGGCCGCAGAAACGAAAAAGTATTATTTATTTGGATTGACTACAACACCCGAAATCTATACAAAAAAGGGAATAAAAGATGAACTCTTTTACTTGCCGCGAATTTATGTTAAGTACTCAACCACTTTAGAAGAGTTCGCAAATTTAATTACAAAATAAAGTTCATCCCCTTTTCATTAATAAGAGGTGGACTGGTCAAAATATCGATGATTCATGAGCAAACAATAGATAAATCATTGTTTTTATTGAAAATTGAAGATTAGAGAGTTTATTTAAGTAAATATCACTCTTTACAACGTATCAGGTTGAGGATAAAATTATCGTCATAATCAATATGAATTAAATATCGGCCAAAACCCATTTTGGGTACGGAGGAACCAATTTTATTGGGGTTAATTCTACCACGCGTAGAAGGGATGAGAATTTCTTTCGCCATCCTACCCGTCAGCTAACTTCGTCGGCTAAAGCGAAGGAGGTCATGGACCGCCAAGTACAGGGGCTTTTTTGTTTATTTAACATTTTAAGCAGCTTGATTACTACTGATGGTCTTTTATTATGCCTATTTATAGGGAACAGGTGAAGATGATGACATTAAAAGATTATTTAACAAAACTAAAGATTGGTTTACCAAAAACAATGGTTCATTTAGATAAACAGGTATATGAAGCCGGAAGTGTTATTAACGGTACCATTGAGATAACTGGTGGACTATTAAAAAATAAAATAAAAAGATATGATATCGATCTAGTAGGGATTGATTCACAGGCATTTGTAGAAGAAACATTAAATAGTCATTCTGTTTTCTGTTCATTTGAATGTTGTCCAAATCAGACAGGAAAGATTACGTTCTTAATTGATGTTCCTGATGATATTCAAGTTAATCAAAATTCCTTTCAATATTCGCTAATGATTAATATTGATTTAGGTAATGCAAATAACATCACGCAAACTGTTCCCATCATGATTGGTGCGGTTTCATAGTTTGTATCTATTAAACTAGTTTTATATGTAAATCGGAAAATCTACCTATTTATTGATATAGCTTTGTAAACTACTAGAAATTAGGTTGTAAACAATCACCGTTATAATAAAGGTATTAGTAGACTTTATTAGGGCGGGTGCAACGATGGAAGAAACAATGGTCAAATCTTATTTACAAAAATCACTAGAGGAGTGGAAGGACGATATTTCAGTAGTCCTGACAGAAATAGATAAAGAATACGAAGAAGTAGCACAAGAATTAAAAGTTTACTCGTACAAATATGGAATTACCAAGCAAGTTATTCAATCGACGGTGAATGAGGAATTAATTGAAAATATCCGCCAGAGGTATCATAAACCGTTTGAAGAAAGTTATAATCAATTAAAAGAATATATAAAAGACTTAGAAGAGAAGCAGCGGGTTTTTCACATGTTTGTTCAAAAAATTGATGAAGTGAATCGTAAGGAATCATCAAAAAACACATCCATATAGTAAGGTACAGTCTGGTCCATTTGGATCAGGCTTTTTTTATCATTATTTGAGATTTGTCGGCAATAGAAAGATGTTTGCATATAGTAATTAGCAGGATTTAATGGAGAGGTGCAAAAAATATGATTACTGCAAGGATCGGTAGCAAATGGTATCGACTGCCGGAAAATCTTGAGGATTATTTTGATACGTTTCGATCCCAAATTATCGGCATTGATCAAGAATTTGATTCACCTTATGGGAAGAAGCCGATTATTTATGCAGATTGGACGGCAAGTGGAAGATTATATAGACCAATTGAACAAAAAATCTCAGAGGTGTTTGGTCCATTTATGGCCAATACCCATACGGAATCAAATATTACGAGTCTAATGATGACCGGAATTTATAATCAATCAAGAAAAATTATAAAGGAACATGTAAATGCCGATGAGAATGATGTCCTAATTCTTGATGGTTTTGGGATGACGTCCGTAATGAATAAATTTCAAAGAATATTGGGAATTAGGGTCCCAGAGCAATGGAAAGACCATATCAGACTCTCAGAAGAGGATAGACCGGTTGTTTTTCTTACACATATGGAGCATCATTCCAACCAAACCTCATGGCTTGAGACATTAGCAGATGTAGAGATAATTAGACCTGATTCCAAGGGTTTAATAGATGTGACTCATTTGAAACAACTACTTTCACATTATCGTGACCGAAAAGTTAAAATTGGCTCATTTACCGCGTGCTCGAACGTTACAGGCATACAAACACCTTTTCATCAATTGGCCAAAATCATGCATAAACATGGTGGACTTTGCATTGTAGATTTTGCTGCCTCTGCGCCATATATAAAGATTGATATGCACCCCGAAGATCCTATGGAAAAACTGGATGCTATTCTCTTTTCTCCACACAAATTTCTAGGTGGACCTGGTACGAGTGGTGTTCTTATTTTTGATAAAAGGATTTATACAAATAGAGTGCCGGATCACCCAGGCGGCGGAACAGTTACATGGACAAATCCTTGGGGTGAACACCATTACATCAACGACATTGAGCATAGAGAGGATGGTGGAACACCTGGGATCCTACAGGCGATTCGTTCAGCTCTATGTATAAAATTAAAGGAACAAATGGGTGTTGAAAAAATTATAGCCAGAGAAAAAGAACAGCTTGAACTACTTTTAACTGGATTAAAGGATATTCCTAATATGCATGTATTAGAGAGTCAGCAAGAAAAAAGAATTGGTATTGTTTCTTTTACTATTACGAACATTCATTACAATCTAATTGTTCGTTTGCTAAACGATCGATTTGGATTTCAGGTTCGCGGAGGTTGCTCTTGTGCAGGAACATATGGACACTACTTATTGGATATTGATCAAAATAAATCGAAGCAAATCGCTGAACAAATTGATCAGGGAGATCTATCTACTAAACCAGGGTGGGTAAGGTTCTCGATACATCCAATCATGACAAATGCAGAAGTTTTATTATTTGTAGATGCTATAAAAGAGATAACTAGAAACATTGGTGAATGGAAAAAGGATTACGTATATGATCCTGCCAGTAATGATTATTTCTTTAACCAACACGTTAGACAGGATATGTCGCCATTGTTTAGTCTTGATGAAGTATAGGGTTTATTGGCAACGGAGGAATGATCCCAACATATGTTAGTAGATAAAGGGGGGATATCATGATTCACATTGTAAAGCGGGGCGATACACTATACCAAATCTCTTTGGATTATCGGGTAAGTCTCGGCAGTCTTTATGCGGCTAATCCTGGGGTCAATTACCAACAATTATATGTTGGACAAAAAATTCAAATCCCTGGTCTGCCAGATCCAAATACGATCCCCTATTCGATCCAAATTTCGATTGGGAAAAGAAGACTTTCGTTATACAGAAATGGAAAGTTAGAAAAAATCTATCCGATTGCGGTTGGGAAAATGCTAACAGGAACCCCGACAGGTGACTTTGTCATTGTTAACCGACAGATGAATCCAGGTGGACCTTATGGTGTATTGTGGCTTTCTTTATCCAAGCAGGGCTATGGAATTCATGGCACAAATAATCCTAGTTCGATAGGTAAAGCTGTTTCAGCGGGTTGTGTTAGGATGCATAACCGGGATGTACTTCAACTAGCCGAAAAGGTTCCAAATGGCACAAGGGTAATCATTCGACCGACTTAATGAAAAAAACAAGATTTCAGTCACTCATAGCCTTCATGAGTGACCACTTTTTTAATATCAACAAGATTTGGGTCACTTATAGCTTTTATGAGTGACCACTTTTTTCATTTCAACAAGATTTGGGTCACTTATAGCTTTTATGAGTGACCACTTTTTTAATTTCAAGAAGATTCCGCTCATAGTCTTTATGAGTGACCACTTTTTTAATTTCAACAAGAATCCGGTCACTCATAGTCTTTATGAGTGACCACTTTTTTAATTTCAACAAGAATCCGGTCACTCATAGTCTTTATGAGTGACCACTTTTTTAATATCAACAAGATTTGGGTCACTTATAGCTTTTATGGGTGACCACTTTTTTCATTTCAACAAGATTTGGGTCACTTATAGCTTTTATGAGTGACCACTTTTTTCATTTCAACAAGATTTGGGTCACTTATAGCTTTTATGAGTGACCACTTTTTTAATTTCAAGAAGATTCCGGTCACTCATAGTCTTTATGAGTGACCACTTTTTTAATTTCAACAAGAATCCGGTCACTCATAGCCTATATGAGTGACCACTTTTTTCATTTCAACAAGATTTGGGTCACTTATAGCTTTTATGAGTGACCACTTTTTTCATTTCAATAAGATTTGGGTCACTTATAGCTTTTATGAGTGACCACTTTTTTAATTTCAAGAAGATTCCGGTCACTCATAGTCTTTATGAGTGACCACTTTTTAAACTCAACAAGATTTCGGTCACTCATAGCCTTTTGAGATTATGTGAATCTAAACAAAGTGATCAATCGTAAATTATGTATAATATAAAATAAAATAGTGTGAAGGGGGCGAGTTGGAATGTGGGGACTTTTAGCTGTACATAGTCTTGTGATAATTCTGTTCCTTATCCTCGGTTGGGCAGTAAGGAAAAAGGAAGGCTATTGGCTGATTTCAGGATTCGCTTCACGACCGAAGGAAGAACAAGAGGAGTTAATTGACAATGGTTATCCCCAGAAGGTAGGTAGTTTACTTATTTTAACGGCTATTGGCATGTTGATTCTGCTTCCCCTAATGTTTACCTCGTTTAAATATGCAACGGAAGTTCAATTTGGATTTATGAGCATATTTTTAATGGGGGGAATTATTTATCTAACTAAATATGAAGTTCCAAAAAAGCGGAAGCGCAGTTATATCATTAGTATTTCTCTGTTAATCGCCGTTATTGGGGGCTTGAGTACTCTTACTTTTTTTAGCTATCAAGGGTACTAGCTGGTAACTAAGGAGAAAAGTTTTGAAATTACAGGGATGTATGGGGATGAATGGGGTTATGAGGATATTACTTCGATTGAATTAATGGAAAAACTGCCAGAGGTTACCGTACGAACTAATGGCGTGGGTCTGCCTACACTTTCAAAGGGACATTTTAAAGTGAAAGATTATGGCAGCAGCTTACTCTTTATTCAGAAAGAATCGTCACCATATATTTATATAGAATTGAAGGATATGAAGATATTTATAAATGATAAAGACACTGAGCAGACGCGACTTTGGTTTGAGCAACTCAGCGAAAAAGCTGATATATCTCAATAAAAATCTCACCTCCTTAAGAGGGGAGGTGAGATTTTTGTTGATTATTTGTAGATTACAACTGAACCAACTGATTTGTCTTTTGCTTGTCCATTTACACGAACCTTTAGGCCAAAGTTTCCAATAGTACGACCAGCATCTGGCATGAATGTGTTTTCAAAAGAGTTGCTGTCATTAAAAAGTGAAACCGCTGGCTGACTTGGTCCAAACAATGTTTGAAGACCTGAATAGTCAAGATTTAATCCAGAAGTTGGATTTAAACCAAATGCAGCATCTGCAATATGAAAACGAGTAGATGCTTGGACTGGTGCTGAACCGTTTGCAAAGTTCCATTTTAAGTCTGTATTTGGATGTGCATCTACAACTCCTACGAATCCTTCACCAGGGTGTTCTCCTGTCCAGTTGTCAGTAAAGCTGTCATCCACATACCAAACAACTAATCCACTATCATAACTCATTAAGGAGTTACCACGCGCAATATGAGCGAGACCTTCATCGACACCCTTATGGTTACGCCATTCAAGGAGATAGTAATGATTTGTTAATTTATTTCCATCCATCTTTGTAAAACCATTTATTGTAAATGGAGATGTCGCATTTTCACCACCATCATCTACTAGAGTTTGCCCATCAGCAACCACTTTGATATTATCAGCAAAGAAGCCGATGAAAGAGGTACCCCAGTCAGTTGCATAGCGAAGACGAAGCTTAATTTTCTGACCTTTATATTCTGATAAATCAAAGGATTGTGCTTGCCATCCGTTAGAATTACCAGTGAATCCCGGCATAGAAGTTAAAATCGTTGGATAACCCTCTGGTACCACATCCGAACGGGTATTTCCATTTCCTAATGACTTCCAGGTTGTACCGTTATCAGTTGAAACTTGTACGAAGGCGAAATCCCATTGTGGTTCAATATCATACCAAGCGTCAAAAGTAAGTGTAGCAGAGATTTTGCCTGTTAAATCAACATCAGTTACCATATTGGTATCCATTTCATCTGCTTGTCCACCCCAATATTCAAAGCTACCCGCAGCAGGAGTGTTTACTGGCGTTTTCTTTTGAGGCAAGTTTACTTTAGCAGCAATTGCGTTTTTCCCATTTGGTGAGTTTGCTTGATCAAGTAACACTTGTGTTCCTTTTGTAGTTACTTCATTCCAGTCTAATTCAACAGTGTCATTTGTCCAATTTCCACTTAGATAGGATTGGAAATATGATTTTGCCAATGGAGAGAATCCAGTTGGCTCTGTACCGCCGATTTTACCAGCCCATGAACCACTTGCCATAATCGACCAGTAAGCAACTGCCTCACCAGTACCAGAGTACACTGTATCATATTCATCCGGGTATCCTAAATCATGTCCATATTCATGAGCGAACACACCTGTTGCCCCGTCTTCAGGCATCATCGTGTAATCGTAAAAACCTGGTTTACCAATTGGGTTTTGAATTGATGCATCGTATCCATCTAAGTCAACAAACTTTGCTGAGCGATGAGACCAAATTGCATCATCCCCAAGAGAACCACCACCAGCTTCTTGACCTACACCTGAATGAATAATCATTAAGTGGTCAACGAGACCATCTTTTTCTAACAGATTTCCATCTCCATCAAAATCATGTGGGTCTTCCAAATCATAATCCTCGACAGGAACTCCAGCTGCTATGGCAGCTTTATAGGTATCAACCACCAGTTGTTTGGATCCGCCTGGAGTAACGTTATCATGTCCACCAGATGCTCGGTCAGCACCATAAAACTTTGCCGTTCCAGGAACCTTTAACCAACCAAATGCTTTCCCATCTACTGAGTAGGTACCGCCTGATTGCTCTTTATAAAATTGTTTCATTGAAACAAAATCTTCACCATTGGGTCCTACAACGCCATCATCACCGAAAATCATATCTTCATAGTGTCTAAGAGGATAGTCTTCATAATAGTTGTCAGTCTCGGATGGATTAATGTTATTATGAGCAAAGTCAGAGTATTCTACTGCTAGGACTAATACCTTGTCCTTTCGTACATCACCAGTGTGGGGTATTTCCTGGACTGGATCTGGATTACCCTTTAAATGTCCGTTTTTCTTTCCTTCTCCATTCAATAAACCATTGTTAAATTCTTTAAATTTATTTTGCTTTTGGGCTTCCGCAGCCTTTACTTTTGCTGCTAACGGGTCAGACTCCTTAACGTTTGATTGCTTTCCTTTTAACTTAAGGTAGTTCTTTAGGAATTTTTGCTTTACCTCTTCAGATGAATCTTTAGAGAGGAGCCCTTGTTTAATAAAAGATTCTATTAATCTCTCTTCATTCACAATCGCTAAATCGAGTGAGCTGTTTGAAGAAAAGGAAGAGGCTTCAGCTTTATGTATGAGTGCAATATCCTTGGATGAAGCATCAATACTTGGGAATCCAGCAAATAATGTACCTGCAAGCATAACAGAAGAAAGACTAGTTTTTATAAACTTATTCAAATTTATTCCCCTTTTCGTTATATTTCGGCCGTATTAATATAATATTTAGAAAATTAGGACAAAACAATAGGTATATTTTACCTAATTTTTAACTAAATTAACGAAAAATTAAGTCTTGAGGCATGATTTTCGTCATTAAAATCGGATATTTTGTAGCAATCTGTCGATTTATGAAGAATAATAATTGTTCTATGAAAATAATAAAATGTATTTACAATTTTAATAAAGCCTGCTTATGTTGGGAATTATTTGAGTTTCAGAAAAGGAAGTAATACTGGCTTGATACTATTTGGAGGATTATGGTAATGATTTGTTAGTAGGGTAATGATAATATTGTAAAATTGATTTTATTATTCAAAAATATCAAGGTGTATTGACAATTATACCGATATAATTAATCTGAAGGGAAATAATACCCAAAAAAATACCGTCAACTTAAAAGGAATATTTTAAGGGCAGACGAGAACCTGAAAAATACAGCATACTTGAACTTGCAAAAGTATTGAGAGATGAATGGGGAGGATCGAGAAAGCAAAACTGGAAAATAGTTGGCATTACGTTATTACATAAAACCCCTCGGTAACTTTTATTGGAGTAACCGAGGGGTAAGAAGTCTAGATTAGAGATATGAATTTCTAAGAAGAATTAGCTGGACCGTCGTATACGGAACGTACGGTGGTGTGAGAGGTCGGGGTTAGTCACCCCCTCCTACTTGATTATTCAAGGAGAAAATTCGCACCAGCTGTATTTGATTGACCTTTGTATGTTGCATAAGCATAGATGTTGTAGTAATTTCCGGCAGGAAGTTTAAATCCATCTGGAATACCGTTAGCCCCAACTGTAATTTTTCCATCCCAAGCAAACGTAGTGTAACCTGGTGCAACATTCTCGTAAACGGCAATGTCACCTAAATATCCAAGTGGTGCTCCATCTGCATTTGAGAGATAGACAAAGAGTTCAACTGATTCTGCTCCACCTGGGAATAATCCCTCAATTTCAAATTGACCATCACCAAGTTGATTTACACCAACATATTCAGCACGTGGATAATCAGGCTCTTGGACGAACAAAATAGTCGGTACATCAAAAGTTGATTTTCCATCACTGATTGTAATTGAGCCTTCATAATAGCCTTGCTCTAATTTTCCTGCGTCAACTTGAACATTCAAATTAACACTTTGCGACTTACCAGCATTTACTTTTAAGTTGTTGCTAGTAGATACTTTGATTGAATCTGAATTTTCACCCATGTTAACTTGGAAGTTATAAGTCTTGTTTTCATCAGAAAGGTTCTTAATTGTAAAGTGCTGCTTTTCAACCTGTTTGCCTTTATTCTTATAGAAGGTTCCAAAAGAATGACTTCCAGGGGTAGCAAGAGTTTCCGTTTCAAGAGTGTCCATTACTCGAATGCTTCCTGCACCTTGTGTATTGTGAGGATATGCATTACCAGTAACAGGATTAATTAGTTCTTCCGCGGTATTCATTAAAGCAGCCTTTACATCCTGAACGCTCCAATTTGGGTTCTTTTGCAAGAGTAGTGCTGCTGTACCCGCTACATGTGGTGATGCCATACTAGTTCCTTGGTATGAAGCATAACCATGTGGATTTTCAGGGTCGTGTGTTGGAACAGTACTTGTAATGTTTACACCAGGAGCAGAAACATCCGGCTTTATCATCCAGGTATTATTTACTGGTCCACGAGAAGAGAAGTCAGCCATTGTTTCTCCAACTGTTGAATTGTATTCAATATTGAAGGTTACTTTATTGTTCCCATTTGCTAATTCTGCTAATAATTTTTTACCATCTTCTTGGGTTGTTCTAATGGTTGGTATTTCTGTACCTGGAACCATTACGATTTCACCAGCAGCGTTATTATAGATGATTGCGCCAACTGCACCGGCAGCTTTTGCAGCAATAGCTTTGTCAACGAAGGCGATTCCAGCTCCACGGCTGATTAATGCGATTTTTCCTTTTACATCTTTTCCTTCAAATTCGGCAGGGGAGCCGAAACCAACATGAACATACTCATATTCTTTTCCATCAAGAGCGTTAATTGCCTCATCACTTGGGAAGCCCATTACCTTAGCAGAAGGATAGGCAACGCCACCAGTAGTAGTAATGGTTGAGTCATAAACATTGTAAGGAAGTTGTGTAGCACCAACAGAAATAGCGTCACGAGACGTTCCTGGTGAACCAACTGTCCAGTTAGCTGGACCGCTGTTTCCGTTCGATGTTACTGCAACTACACCTTCAGCCATTGCCCAGTCTAAGGCAATGCTTGTAGCATAATCAGGATCATTTATAGAATTACCTAAAGAAAGGTTCATAACATCTGCGCCGTCTTTAACAGCTTGTTCAATACCAGCAATAACGGCCTCAGTTGTTCCGCTTCCGCCCGGCCCTAAAACTCTGTAAGCGAGCAGCTTTGCTTCAGGAGCTACACCTTTAATTTGTCCATTAGCGGCAACTGTACCAGAGACGTGAGTACCATGAGCTGTTTCGTCATCAGGGTTACTATTATTTCTAGGTGTTTCTTGTGGATCGTTATCGTTATCTACAAAATCCCAACCTTTATAATCCCCAAACGCTTGGTCCAAATCTGGATGAGTGTAATCGGCACCAGTGTCAATAACCGCTACTGTTATCCCTTTTCCAGTGAATCCGGCATCCCATGCATCATTTGCACCGATATGCGGGGCACTTGCTAACATATTTGGACTATACTCATCTTTAGATAGTAATTCACCTTTGCCTACGCTAGTTACTTTATAAGTTACATCTGGATAGACTGCCTTTACTCCTGGCACAGCCAATAATGAAGGAATTTCATTCGCAGGCAATTCAACTGCAAAACCAGAAAAAACATAGTCATATTCGCGGCTTACTTTTAAGCTTTTTACTGCTTTACTAACATCTGATTTAACTTGATTACGTATTTTTGATAAATTTGCTTTAGTTTGTTTTTTTCCTGTATGTTTCGCCTCAACGATTGATGGTTCTTCTAGTTCAACAATTACACTTGTGTTTTTGGTTGAAGAGAAATTAAAATTACCAACTAAGTTAGCAAGTTCCGGTGCAGCCTTACTATCCGTAACATTAACAGCACCTACACCTGCACCCATTGTTGATAATACTAATAAGAATACAAGAGTAACGAGAAAAGATTTAGTATACCTCTTTGCCATGGCTAGACCAAGCCCCTTTTCTATTTTTATTTTTATGCGTTATTACGTATATCCCTCCCTAAGTAAACGCACAAAACACAATTTATGTAACATTGTAAATATTCTGTTAACACATGACTATTTCCTTGAATCCTTTTATCTATTAATTAGTGTAAAAACTCTTAAAACCGACAAAAACCACCCATACTTTAGGGCTATAAATGCGAAAACCTATGGTTTTACAATCGAAATGCAATCCTAACTCAATTATAAAAAGCTCACCGATTTGGAGAGCTTTTTGCTTGCGGTAAATGCTTATGTCAAACAATTTTTAAACGAGTTTGGGATTTTTTCGGATTTTTTTTAGACTAAATCAAATACTACTATTAAAACTGATTGAAGAAATGGGATATGTATATGAAGAATCCAAAGCGGAATAAAATACCCTTTATTGTCTTATTTCTAATCCACACCAGTCTTCTTGGGTATTCCTTTTATAAAAGTAAAAACAAAAAGCAATTATTTTCTCTTTTAATGTCAAATACAGGTTTAACGTATTTGCTAGAATTTTTTGTGCTTAACCTTTTTGATGCATATAGATATAAGCCAAGAGTGATGAAAAATAACTTTTTTGATAATATATTTGGTGCCATTTTATCTCAGGCTATTTTTGTGCCCTTTACTGCAGTTTTTTTAACTGTATTTAAATTAGGCTGGGTATGGAAATTACTTGGTGGTATTTATTTTTCATTGATAGAACTCATATTCTTAAGATTAAAAGTATATAAACATAATTGGTGGAGAACCTTATATACCTTAATATTAATTCCCATATACTTTAAAATCAGTGATTGGTGGAGTTTTTTGTTAATAAAAAAGAATCCGTTCATCCGCTTTATTTCACTTTTCTTAAGCATTATGGTAACTGAAGCAAATTTATTATTTATATTTGCTTCAACTCGTAAAATACGTTTCGGGTTCGGGAGATATCATTCTTGGACGGAGCATTTTATTATTGTACCGTTGTATGCAATTTCCTTATCTTTATTTTCTACTTTGTCATTCTTAAAACAGAATGATTGGAGTGCGAAACTAAGGGTACTACTAATGATTGTTGGATTAGATTGGTTTTTTAAAAAGAAAAAACTATTAAAGGAAAATTTACATGGTGTAGACTATGTTGCTATACGAATTTTAATGGTATTGCTTTATGGCCAATTTAGAGATTGGGTTTATGGAACAAGGAATAAGGTTGAGGTAGGAGAGTTAGAGGAGGAAATGGAAACCAAAATGACAAGTGATTAAAAATAGACATAAAAAAAACGCCTACAGGGCGTAGAATGCATATTGTAATTACAATGGATTCATGATAAGATAAGTTTTGGTTTATAAATATCATAGATAAATATTAAATTATCTCTATATTATATTAACACATCAAGAGAATGGTTGTCAATATATATGGAAATAAAATTTTTCTGGAGAGTGGTCAAATGAGTGATACCCAAAAAAGTGACTTCCAGGTGGAGCAGGAACGAGTTAATACAGTTATTAAGGAGATTGAAAAGAAAAAGCAAAAACTCCAGCAAAATACTGGGGGTGTTAGTTCAGATGTCCTCGAGCTTCGAAAGTCTTTTTGGGAAGATGTAACGGTTAATATGGATGAGCCGGATGACGTTATAGAAACGGCAGCAAGTATTAAGCAGCAGGCGGAGTTGTTATCTGAGCGGGAACGAACCTTTAAACAAATGAATAAACAGATGCGAATCCTTGAACGCTTAAAATATTCACCATATTTTGGGCGGATAGATTTTTTGGAAACTGGAGAGAAAAACGTTGATCATGTGTATCTTGGAATTGCATCACTAATGGATGAGCAGGATGAGAATTTTTTAATCTATGATTGGCGTGCACCTATTTCCAGCCTTTATTATGATTTTGCACCAGGTCCTGCTTCTTATCATACAATGGACGGGAAAATCGAAGGTGAGATGAATCTTAAAAGACAATTTATCATTAGAGATTCAACAATTAAAGCCTTGTTTGATACTGGAGTAACCATTGGGGATGAAATGCTCCAAGAGGTTCTTGGAAATAATGCGAATGCACAAATGCGGAGTATTGTTGCTACGATACAGAGAGAACAAAATCTAATCATTCGGAATGAAAAAAGCAAGCTCCTCATTGTTCAAGGGGTAGCGGGCAGTGGTAAAACATCTGCAGCCCTCCAACGTGTGGCATATTTACTATATCGGTACCGTGAAACATTAAAGTCTGAAAACATCATGTTGTTCTCGCCTAACCCCTTGTTTAACTCCTATGTATCGACAGTACTCCCTGAGTTGGGTGAAGAGAACATGGAGCAGGCTACCTTTATGGAATATCTTAATAATCGAATTGGAACTCAGTTCGAGGTTGAGGATCCATTTGATCAAATGGAATTTTTACTGAATGTTGAAAAGCACTCAGATTATCATAGCAGGGTTAAGGGAATACGATATAAGTCAAGTTTGCAGTTTAAACAGATCATTGATCAGTTTGTAATTGATTTGTCTAAAAAGGGTCTTCTTTTTAAAGATTTAATTTTTCGAGGCGAGATTTTTATTTCCAAGGAAGCAATCTACGATTACTTTTATTCATTAGATAACAGTTTCACCATCCCCAACCGATTGGAGATGGTAAAGGATTGGCTGTTAAGGGAGTTAAAGAGAAGAGTCAGACAAGAACGTTCAAAAGCCTGGGTAGAAGAAGAGGTTCAATTTCTTGAAAAAGAGGATTATTTAGAGGCATACCAAGAACTTCAAGAGAAAGACCGATTTACTGATAAAAGCTTTGATGATTTTGAACAGGAACAAAAGCTCCTAGCCGAAAAGATAGTCAAACAAAAGTTCAGGCCTTTATTTTCTAGAGTTAAAAAGTTAAATTTTATCGATATGCAGGGGTTATATAGTCAATTATTTAAAGTGGGGGTCGATAATAAAGAAGTCCTTCTTGACGACTGGGCACAAATTTGTTTGCAAAGTATTAAACAATTAGCGAACTATAAAATAGCTTACGAGGATGCAACTCCTTTTGTCTACTTACAGGATTTACTGAAGGGAAGAAAATCTACAACAGGTATCCGTCATATTTTTATTGATGAAGCACAGGATTATTCCCCATTTCAGTTTGCACTAATAGAAAGGCTCTTCCCATATAGTAAAATGACACTTCTTGGCGACTTCAATCAAGCTATCTTCTCAGGGGCGACAGGATCTCCTACGGTTATTTCAGATTATGAAAAAAAGGGAGAAGACATAGAAAAGATTATTTTGACCAAAACATATCGTTCAACGAAGGAAATTGTTGATTTCACTAGCTCTTTGATTGAAGGCGGCGATAAAATTGAACCTTTTAACCGCCATGGCAAAAAGCCAACAATCCAAAAAGCGGAACCTGATTTACTAAACGGGTTCATTCAGGATAAGATAAATGAGTTTTACAAAGAAGGTCATAGAACGATTGCTGTTATATGCAGAACGGCAGCAGAAAGTAAAAGGGTGTACGAGGAGCTTAAAGATGAGGTTCCATTGCATCTAATTGAGAAAGCGACGATTGCTTACGAAAAAGGTATCTTGGTAATTCCGTCTTATTTGGCAAAAGGAATCGAGTTCGACGCAGTTATTCTATATGATAGTTCTCAATATAAAAATGAAAGTGAACGTAAGTTATTTTATACCGTCTGTACCCGTGCGATGCATAGGCTTCATATGTTTATAACGAATGACTTGAGTCCACTCATGAGAAGCGTAGCGGAAAAATTGTATGAGGTAGAATAGGTACGAAAAAACAGCGTCCGAAAAATCGGGACGCTGTTTTAGTTCGATTGCCATTGTTTTTGAACCTGTTCATAAGCAAGACGGTAAATTTCTTCTTCAGGTGTATTAGAATTGGCTATGACATTTGTTAAATAGTCTTTTCCTTCATACGTTACTTTTACATTTACTTGGAGCATAAGATCACCTCTTATCTAGAGTTTTTAAATAATTTGTATGCATTTAAGGTTGAATTGATATAATGGTTCTAATCGTTTTAATTGGGGGTTAAAGATGTCTATTCAATTTGAAGAAATAACAAAAGAAACGCTATATATTGCGCTTGAAATCATAAATTCAAATCCAAATTATAATATAATCGAAAATGGTATTCCTAAAAGGGAACTTGTAGAAATGGAAGAAGAGTTATTAAACCCAGAGACTACTAGTGTCTTTATTAAACTAGATGATACCTTTATTGGGGTTATGGACTACTTAATGGAAAATCCGAAAGATCAATGCCCGTGGTTGGGACTTTTAATGGTTCATGGCGATTACCAAGGATTTGGTTTTGGTACACAGGCGTATGCACTTTATGAAAGTGAGATGTTGAAAAGAGGTTTAAATCGAATACGCATTGGAGTTATTAAAGAAAATGTAAAGGCAAAACAATTTTGGGAATCATTAGGGTTTCTTTATATTAAAACAGCTTTAAGTGAAAATGGCAAGGAAATTTTCGTTTATGAAAAAAACTTCCCGAAGGAAGCTTAAACCTCTAATAACAAAAATTCCTCAGCAAATTGCTGAACCTGATTTTTGTCAATTGTTTTCTTCCTTAATGTAGATTCTGCCAATACTAAGTGGGCATGAATAGCAGCATTTCTTTTTAAATCTCGAATAGTTACATCGCCATTCAGTAATTGAATGGCACTTTCTCGGATGTCTTGATTCTTAGAAGACTGATACAGGAGAAAAGCAATACAAGTGATTTTATCCACAATCAACACTCCTCTTAATTTATATCAAGAATCGAACATTTCTTAAGATATTCGACTGCTGGTTTTAAAAATCCTGCAAATTTTCTGAAAAAAAGGTGAGAAAATGCAGGAAAATTTGTTGAATATTGCTTATTTGTTGTTTGTTTTATATAATATTGAAGGGATAAAAGAAACAATGATACTGTGGAAAATAACCTTGCGTCCCATGGGCGGGAGGATTTTTATTTTTACATAAAAGTTGGAGGTTGTACTTAGATGAAACAAGCCCTAATTAAGGATTTGTACAGAAATACAGAAAGCTACATAGAAGAGAAAGTTCAATTATCAGGTTGGATACGCACCATTCGCGATTCAAAAACATTTGGGTTCATTGAATTGAATGATGGCAGTTTCTTTAAAGGGGTTCAAATCGTTTTTGATGAGCAATTGGAGAATTTTAAAGAAATTGCAAAGCTCCCAATTAGTTCTTCTATTAAAGTAGAGGGAGATTTCATTCATACTCCGCAGGCAAAACAGCCATTCGAAATTAAAGCAACCAAGATTGTGATTGAAGGACTTTCAAATGTTGATTTTCCTTTACAAAAGAAGAAGCATACCTTTGAATATTTAAGAACAATCGCCCATTTAAGACCGCGTACTAACACTTTTTCAGCTGTTTTCCGTGTTAGGTCGCTAGCTTCTTATGCTATTCATAAATTCTTCCAAGAAAAGGGATTTGTTTACGTGCATTCGCCAATTATCACAGGAAGTGATACCGAGGGTGCGGGTGAAATGTTCCGAGTTACAACACTCGACATTGATAATCCTCCAAAAAATGAAGAGGGCAAAACAGATTTGACAAAGGATTTCTTTAACAAAGAAACAAACCTAACGGTAAGTGGCCAGTTATCTGCAGAAGCGTTTGCCTTGGCTTTCCGCAATGTTTACACATTTGGCCCTACATTTAGAGCGGAAAATTCTAATACGGCTCGACATGCAGCAGAATTCTGGATGATTGAACCGGAATTAGCATTCGCGGAGCTTCCTGATATTATGGATCTTGCAGAAGAAATGGTTAAGTATGTAATCGGCTATGTTCTTGAACAAGCACCAGAAGAAATGAATTTCTTTAATAGCTTTATCGAGAAAGGCTTATTAGAACGCCTAAATAATGCTCATAATTCAAGTTTCGGGCGTGTGACATACACGGAGGCAATTAATATATTAATGGAGTCTGGTGAAACCTTTGCTTATCCAGTTGAATGGGGACTCGACCTCCAAACAGAGCATGAACGTTATTTATGCGAAAAAGTATTTAAAAAGCCGGTATTTGTAACGGATTATCCGAAGGAAATCAAAGCCTTCTATATGAGGTTGAACGAAGACAACAAGACGGTTGCTGCAACCGATTTACTTGTACCTGGGATTGGTGAATTAATCGGAGGAAGCCAGCGTGAAGAGCGTGAGGATATTCTTGCAGGAAAAATTAATGACCTTGGTATGAATGAAGAAGATTATTGGTGGTACCTTGAACTTAGAAAATATGGCGGCACAAAACACTCAGGGTATGGTCTAGGTTTTGAACGCTTAATTATGTACCTTACTGGTATGTCAAACATCAGAGACGTCATTCCATTCCCAAGAACAACAGGTAATGCTGAATTTTAAAAAGAAAAGCGGAAGCGCCTTGCCCAAGGAAAAATGCAGTTCAATTTTTCCCCTTGGCGCTGAAGCTAGACAATCACATAAATAAAGAAGACCAATCCATGGATTTGGTCTTTTTACTTATCTATTGAGTTTGAAATTCTTCTTCGAAAAAAAATGTACCAGGATGCTCTTTCACAATGTATGAGTATCTTTTCATATTCTTTACATATTGCCATTTTAAAATGGTAACTTCCTCGCCAGTGTCCTTTAGTTTCACAGTTTGCCCGCTATTGAATCTGTTATTTGAGTTTCTCAAATCAACACCCCTTTTTTCATCAAATTTAATTATAACATATTTTTTGTTGAGTCGCTTGTTACTATCTTATGAAGCTTTTTGGAGCGACTTTTAGGTTGCAGGATAATGTGGCTAAGGTGTGATTCCTTTCATTTGAATTTCCATTGTGTTACACTATTTAAAAAGTGAGGTGTCATTTTGTCAAATTATAAAGCGAAAAAGAGTAACCTCAAAGCCTTATTATCAAAAAACAGCATGAATCTTGAAGGTTTGGAAAAGAATACACATATCCCTTTGGAGCAGCTTAACGGCTATATGTCAAAGAAAGTGATGAATCTAAGTACAGCCATGACGATTTCTAAAGAGTTAAATTGCCAGATCGAGGATTTGTACGACTGGGAATTAGAAGAAAAAATTTAAAACAGTAATTTGTCACTAGGTAAACATCCTAGTGACATTTTTAATAACTTCACCATTCTATATGGTGTTTATTCAACGTTTAATGGGGAGTTAATGGATGTGAACTTGCTTAATTTTTCTTTCTCTGGTATGATTATGAAGAATTATTTTTGTTCGGTAGTAAAGGGAAGAATAAGTTATTGCTTTTCGCCTGGATCTTTAAAGAGCAAGAATAGTAATACAATGTGTGGATTACACACTAGGAGGCAACAAATATGGAAAACGGTAAAGTAAAATGGTTTAATGCAGAAAAAGGTTTCGGATTCATCGAACGCGAAGGTGGAGAAGATGTATTCGTTCACTTTTCAGCAATCCAAGGCGAAGGCTTTAAAACTCTTGAAGAAGGCCAAGCAGTAACTTTTGA
Organism: Neobacillus sp. CF12; assembly: GCF_030348765.1. Classification (GTDB taxonomy): domain Bacteria; phylum Bacillota; class Bacilli; order Bacillales; family Cytobacillaceae; genus Neobacillus. Next base: position 5,924,480 of record NZ_JAUCEU010000007.1, read on the forward strand.
TGTTGAAAAAGGCGCTCGTGGACCTCAAGCAGCTAATGTAAACAAAGCTTAATCACATAGTATGTGAAAAAACAGACCTACATGGTCTGTTTTTTTGTTTTCTAGTTATTAATGTATTTTTCAAACACAAAGCCAAAATCTTTTACACTATATTGTTTTTTGCTTTCCTCAAGCCATTGGAAGGCTGCTTGGTTTATCATTTTGAATTGAACAACTATGTTGTTATCAGCGCTATTTACACGACCTAATGTGGTGGAAGCAATATCAAGACTTTCTTTGGCGAAACGAAGGGAAATTTCATTGTCATGAGTCAATTCAGAAATCTTTATCAGTGCCTTGTATAAGTCTTTGACTTCTTCAATATGTTTTTTATGGACATCAATTGAGAATGGCTGGGAACCAATCTTGAATTTAATTTCGATATCAAGGTCGACTGTACCAGCTGTCTCTAGTTTAACATCTGATATTTTATTTGTTGCGTAACTATAGCGGTGAAGCATTCTTTTTTTACTGGTGGCACTTGTTCCATCTAGATGAATTAGGGCATTATTTGTGAAACAATATTCATCTGATTTTGATTTTATTAAAAAGTAAATCCTTTCGTTATCTTCATGCATAACATAATCATCGGAATCAACCTTATCATAATTTTCTGGTTTAATGACGGACCCTACATCGCTTAATCCTAAAATATCTGCTGCTACTTTCCCAAACATTGTATCAACCTCACTTACCTAAATTTAGTTGCCATTCAACTATACGAATATGTAAACAAGAAGTTTCAAGTATTTTGAACGACAAAACAATTTATGCAGCATTTTTTCATCTTATGCTTTCGAAATAAATACAAATAAATCAGACATTTGTTATAATAATACAATGCAATTAACTACTGCAGGGATAAAATTAGATAGAGGGGAAAAGAATTAAATGCGTCCGATTGTTTTAGGTGTTTTGTCTGCCTTCTTTTTTGCGTTTACGTTTATTATCAACCGTTCTATGGAATTAGAAGGAGGAAGCTGGATTTGGAGTGCTTCACTTCGATATTTTTTTATGGTACCTTTTCTGCTGCTTATTGTTTATGGGAGAAAAAATCTTAAGCCATTATTAGTAGAAATGAGAAAAAATCCACGTGCTTGGTTAATGTGGAGTTTTGTCGGCTTTGGACTATTTTACGCTCCAATCTGCTTTTCCGCAGCCTATGCACCTGGATGGCTAATTGCTTCAACCTGGCAAATTACCATTATTTCAGGCTCTTTATTAGCGCCACTTTTTTTCGAAAGTGTTATGACTCAAAAGGGTCCCATTCAGGTAAAAGGTAGAATACCTTTAAAAGGCATGGCAATGTCGTCAATTATTTTGTTGGGAATTATTTTAATGCAGATAGAGCAAGCGGGTTCACTAACACCAATTGAGGTTTTATTAGGCGTGGTACCAGTTATTATTGCCTCATTTGCTTACCCTTTAGGGAATAGAAAGATGATGGATTTGTGTGGAGGAAGGCTAGATGTTTTTCAACGCGTATTAGGAATGACATTAGCCAGTTTGCCGCTTTGGTTTGTTTTATCTATATATGGATTATTTACGGTGGGTCCACCTAGTATTGGACAATCGGTTCAATCAGGAATCATAGCTATTACTTCAGGTGTGATCGCTACCATTTTATTTTTTCAGGCGACAGATCTTGTTAGAGGAAATATGCAAAAACTTGGGAATGTAGAAGCAACACAGTCAATGGAAGTTTTATTCGCTTTAATCGGAGAGCTGATCCTGTTGAAAGCAGCATTCCCGTCCGCACTATCTTGGACAGGGATGATACTCGTAATGGCTGGAATGGTGCTTCACAGTTATGTTTCGCATAAAGGTGAAATTCTTGAAGGAAAAAAAGTGAGTGCCTAAACACTCCAAGCCTAATCAGTTACTTGATTAGGCTTGGAGGTATTAACTCGTAAGATAGGGTGTGAGTTTATCGATTGTCTCTTGGACCAGTTTTGCATTTTTCTCATACATAGCTTTTGATTTTTCGTCCTTTGTCCCTAGAGAGAATATTTCTAAATCAGCCTGTGTTTTTTTTAATGTTGCTAATAATAGAGGTCGCTGATTGGGAGTAGGGGTTTGCATTTTGTCATCATAGATATCAACGGTTAATTCTCCGTATGAGTCTACTTGACCAATAAATACATTGTCGAGAGTCAGATCCAGTTTAGCTAATTCTATATGGAGCCATCCTCTACTTTTTCCAGCAGACCTTAATGCCTCATCAACAATTTGTCCATCCATTATTACTGTTTGTGGTTCTTTTTCATTTGCTACCTTCATTTGAAGGTCTTTAGGTGTTAATGGACGATATTCTTTTTTCAAAAGAGCACTTAGTGTACCTCTCGGCTCGAGCACGGCGAATTCAACATCGGCAACACGATAAATATCTTTCTGACGGAGTAGAGCGGATAATTCATCAATTGTGTATTTTTCTTTCTTTAAATTTTCCTCTAATACCTTACCATCTTTAATCAGGACAGTCCCTCTTCCATCAGCAAGGTTCCGAACCGTTTTGCTTTTTAAAGCTAAATAATCCACTAATAATGTAATTAAACTAAAAATAACAATTGCTAGTAGTCCTTGAATGATGCTACTTTCAAGACCAGTGATCACTTCTCCGGCAATACTGCCAATTGTAATACCAGAAATATATTCAAAAAAAGAAAGCTCTGAGATTTGTTTTTTACCAAGTATTTTTGTCATGAAGAATAAAGCAGCTAAGAAAATAAAGGAACGGATGACAGTGTCAATCCAATCAGGCATACTCATTCACCTCGGTATTCTATTAACTTTTATACTGTGGTTCAAGTCTTTCAAGTTCCAAAACACGTGTCTGTAAATCTTTTTTTACGGAAGAAATTGTTAACATCGATTCATGGAATATTTCTTTAGTATCTGGGTCTAAGGAATTTAATGCAAGGGAAGATAATTGGGCTTCAATTCCTTTTATTGTCGCTAGGCTTTGTTTAACGCTTGAAGCAATGGTCATAATCATTCTTCCTTTCTAAGCATAACAAATGGGTTGGCAAGGAGCCAACCCTATTCTTTTTATTGGTTATACTGAGGCTCTTCAGACAAGATTTCTTGAAGTCGTGGTTCAAGACTATCTAGGACAGATTGAGTTTGTTGTGCTGCATCTTGATAGAGTTTTTTTGCGTTTTGATTGTCCGTTGCGAGGGCAAAGGTTTCAAAACTTGCTTGAGCACTTTTTAATCCTGCTAATGCCTGTTTTACTTGTGTTCCAACTGTCATTGGTGTAATTCCTTCTTTCTGGTTCAAAGTGTATTTAACATAAACTATTATGTGGAGTTATAGAAAAATTATGTGAAACATTCGGTCATGTTAGTAAATAAGACTTTCCATGACTATAGGATGTAAAGCATGAGTTTTATCTAAAAAGATAAATCCATCGTACCGACTGCTCATGATGGATGGAACATAGTTTCCATATTGCTCGTATTCAGGTCGATACACAACACCGATAGCGCGATGTCCGATTGTTTTACTGAATTCTTCCCGATTTTCATCATTAAATAAAAGGTATTGGTTAAATGCGCCGGCTTTATGCATTAGGTTTTCCCAACTCCCAACTTGCGCAGAGGGAACTTTTGTAACGCGAAAATCTACTCCCCATTCCGTTGATGCGATAACCGTACCACTGTTTGTTCCAAAACCAACAATGTAAACATCCTCGGGAAAGTTCTGTTCCCTTATCAGTTGACCAACATTTACCATTCCTGCATCTTTCATATCGGTAGCCCGAGCATCACCAACATGAGTATTATGTTCCCAGATGATAACCTTTGCATCGTCACCATAAAACTTCATTACTGCATTCAAAGCTTCAACCATGTGTATGTCTCTCACATTCCAAGATTTTGAATCACTTGTTACCATTGTACGATAGTATTCTTCCGCATTAACAGTAACCAGTGCATTGACCTCCATGTTTAAGCTGCTTTCTTCATCATCATCATATTTCCACTTATTCTTTTGTATAGTTGTGAGGAGTGAAAGTGCTTCTTTCATGCAATCCTCTGATAAATAACCTGCGGAAACCGCATAGGATTCATTATTCCGGTTGAATGGCTCAAAACAGTTGAACGCATTTCTAGCCTGTTTAAGTCCTGTGTTACCGGTGCGTTCTAAGTATTTTATGATTTCGTCCATACTTTCCCACAGACTATAGACATCTAATCCGTAAAATCCAACTTTGTTTTTTCGTTTTGTTTGTTGATTAAAATCTTTTAACCACTGAACCAATTCAATTATTTCTTGATTTGCCCACATCCACGTTGGCCAACGATTAAAGCTTTCAAGAGCCTCTCGAACATCGCTAGGTGGTGAACCGATGTTTTTTATATAACGATTTATGCTTTGGCAAGATGGCCAGTCTCCTTCAACCGCAATAACAGAAAAACCTTTTTCTTTGATTAACCGTTTAGAAAGTTCTGCGCGGATTGTATAATATTCAGATGTTCCATGGGATGATTCGCCCAAGAGGACATACTTTGCATCACCGATATCTTCCATTAAGGGATCCAGGTCATCAATGGAATCAAAGGGTCTAGCATAATTTTTTATGGATTGTAACATTAGCAAACATCCCTCCAATACATAGTCATACAGCTAATCTTCCCTAAAGAACAAAAAACTCCCGAAAAAATTTATGACGCTTCGAAAAACTATTAGAGATACCTATATTTTTAATAGTCTAGTAATTTCGAAAAGTTCATCAATTTGTCACAACGACATGTTTTATGGAGAGTTTCTGGTGATATACTATAAGTGTAAAAGATAAATAAAAAGTTAACTTCTTAGGAGACTCAACCATCCGTGTTCGTTCCGATTGTGAACGAGTAGTAAAGGTTTCCCTTTGCATATGTTTGGTAGGTGGAGCGATGTAAATTGAATTGGAAAGGCACAAGTAATACGAAACTTCCTTTTTAGTGAAGAGGTAATCATCTATTCAAATGAATGTATAAAAGTTATTGTGATTTGGGAGTAAAGAATTGTTTATCTACCTATGTGAAAAGTACTTAGGTAAATATCTCAAACCAAAAATGATCTTTCTTAAAATTATTATGGAAGCTTCCATTTGTGAAGAAACCTAAAGTAATGAAGAAAAGAAAGAAACAACAAACAATAACAAAAACAAATAGAAGCAGTAACCTATTTGGACTTAAATTTGAATCAGGTGCTCACCTAAAAAGGTAAGGAGTAGCAATTAGGTAATAGATATGGTAAATGAAGTATCTTTATCGATATCATTATCTAAACACCTTCAACCAATACAAATCATACATTGCCAAGAAACTCATCCAAATAAAAGGATAATGAGTCATCGGTAATACCGGTAAATTTGTTTCTTTAAAGGAATTTGAATTCCATTAAATCCCATGTGAATTAATTCCTTCAACGGAACAACACACATCGGCTAAATCTTGGACTTTCCATTAGATCAGTAAAATGACTTTAAGGGAAAAGTGAAGAGACATTTTGGCTGATGTCATGGTTGGGTCCCCTAAGTGGTTAATATTCCCAAGAAGCTGTCTCGTATAGAGGCGGCTTCTTTTATTTGATTTTATGCAATCTGTAAATTGGGCGGAAATATCCAGCCAGATCAAAAAAATGGGAAATAAAGTGCATAATATTCAAAAAACTATCAATTTACTGATATAATGGAAGTACAATTCTATACGAAAGGGGCAAGATAATGTCAGGAATCCCAGATATTAGTCTTAATGAGCAACAGAAAGTAATTATGGAGAAAGTTCAACACAGAGGATTACCTACCAGGAAGATAATTCAAAGAATTATGCTTATTACTCTCGGGGCTGCCTTAATGGCCGTAGGGTTGGAAATTTTCCTTGTGCCAAATCATGTTATTGATGGAGGCATAGTAGGAATATCGATTATGCTTTCTTATTTGACTGGTTGGAAACTAGGTCTTTTTATTTTTATTCTGAATATTCCTTTTTTCTTTATCGGTTATAAACAAATTGGAAAAACCTTCGCACTATCCACTCTTTATGGCATTATTATTCTTTCCATTGGCACTACATTACTTCATCCAGTACCAGCCTTTACCCAAGATATTTTACTTGCAACCGTTTTTGGGGGAATCGTCCTCGGGATCGGGGTAGGGTTGGTAATCCGTTACGGTGGATCCTTGGATGGTACCGAAATTCTTGCCATTTTATTTAATAAGAAGCTTCCATTTTCTGTTGGGGAAATTATCATGTTTTTTAATTTATTCATTCTTGGAAGCGCTGGCTTTGTCTTCTCATGGGATCGTGCCATGTATTCTTTAATTGCCTATTTTGTTGCCTATAAAACAATTGATATTACCATCACAGGTCTAGATGAATCCAAATCGGTTTGGATCATTAGTGACAATTCAAAAGAAATTGGCGAAGCCATTATGAATCGATTAGGTCGTGGAGTTACTTATATACATGGAGAGGGTGCATACTCTGGGGATGACAAAAAAGTAATTTTCTGCGTGATTAACCGACTTGAAGAAGCGAAGTTGAAGGAAATTGTTACTGAAAGTGATGAGAATGCATTCCTTGCCGTTGCGGATATAGCTGAAGTTCGCGGAGGAAGGTTTAAGAAAAGAGATATCCACTAATAAATCTGCCGTAATGGCAGTTTTTTTTGTATCTTTTTCGATATTAAAGTGATATCATAATAGTATCAAATTAATTTCATTATTAAAGGGAGTGATTACTTTGAAAGAAAAGGAAATGTTTAAGTTCAACGGTTTTGTTGGTGTTTTACTCTTCCTTTTGTTCGGTGTAATAACAGTATTTTGTTTTAGGCAATTTGTTTTAAGTGAAAACATGATTATGTTGTTTACTTTTGTAGTAACGTTAATTGTAACAGTACTTCTACTTTCTGCATTTACGATAATTCAACCAAATCAAGCAAAGGTATTTACGCTTTTTGGAACCTATCTAGGAGTTATAAAGCAGGAAGGTTTCTGGTTGTCGGTTCCGTTAACAGTCAGAAGAAATGTTTCATTACGTGTAATCAATTTCAATAGTGATAAATTAAAAGTAAATGATCTAGAAGGTAATCCTATAGAAATTGCAGCCGTAGTTGTTTATAAGGTATTCGATTCAGCCAAGGCAGTATTTGATGTTGAAGATTATAAAGAATTTGTTCATACACAAAGTGAAACGGGGCTGCGCCATATTGCTAGTCAGTATCCCTATGATAATTTTAATAATGATTATGAAATCTCTTTACGACAACATTCAGATGAAGTAGCAGAGGAATTAACAAAGGACCTTCAACACAGACTAGAGCTTGCAGGTGTGGAAATAATTGAAGCTAGAATCATGCATTTAGCTTATTCCAGTGAAATCGCACATGCAATGCTGCAAAGACAACAGGCTAAGGCGGTATTAGCTTCTAGAAAAGTGATTGTTGAGGGTGCGGTTTCAATGGTTAAATCTGCAATTGATCAATTGAGTAATGAAGGGATTGTAGAGCTTGATGAAGAAAAGAAAGCACAAATGGTAAATAATTTAATGGTAGCATTAGTTTCCGAAAAAGGAAGCCAGCCTATAATCAATACAGGAAGTATCTATTAAGGTTGTGACAAAGTGGCTGAAAAAAAAAGATTTTTACTTCGTATTGATCAAGAGATCTATGATGCACTTGAAAAATGGGCAGAAGATGAATTCAGAAGTGTAAATGCTCAAATTGAACTGATTGTTAAAAAGAGTTTAAAGGATTCAGGCAGATTAAAAAAAAGTAGGGGCAAGGGCAATAAAGAGGAATAATGTATCGTAATATTTGATGCTTTTGCCAGTAGAGATGAACTTTCTAGAAATTACTGCAATTTATGTCGTTTAATGAAGAATTTACTCACTTGAACCTCAATTTTTGTCGGTGTATGCGCTTACCTAGGAAATATTTCATAAAGAATAAATATATTTCCCGAAGAAGGAATGTTAGTTTAGTACTAACATTCCTCTTTAATGCAAGAATACTTTAAAAGAGGAGCTCAAATACTTCATTGAGTTCATGCGCCCTTTTCTCATCCCGCTCTTCCTTGGCATAGTTAATTTCATTAGGCAGCATCCTGTTTAAAAAGTCAATTTCCTTTTGATTTAATTGCCTTACAAAATCTCCTTCAGATGTAAAATTACCTTCTGATAGTTTACGATATAATTGCCTGCCCTCTGAATGTTGGTCACTATAATTTGATAAGATTTCTCTTAAGTATCCCAATGTTTTGTCCATTTCCTCAACCATCCTTTCCTTTTTTATCATTTGACGAAATGATTTTTATATACCTTGTTCATTATTAAGATTCGCTTTTTGAAAATTGGTGCAGAATATAGAAGAAGCGATATTTGGTTAGAAGGTTTGGTTACAAAAAGGGGGGATCTGCTTGATTAACCGTTTGGTTAGAGCAGTACCAAATTTATTTACCATTGGGAATTTATTATCTGGAGTCTTTTCCATTACCTTTAATATGAATGGATATTTACAAATGTCGGCTTTGTTTATTTTCTTATCGGCAATTTTTGACTTTTTTGATGGGCGACTGGCCAGAAGATTGAAAGTGAACAGTGAATTTGGTGTCGAACTTGATTCATTAGCAGACATTGTTAGCCTTGGTGTTGCACCAGCACTTCTTTTTTACTCTTTGGAACCGCCATCAATTGTCACAACTATAGCCTTTATGCTGTTCCCTACTATGGGCGCATTACGGTTAGCGAAATTCAATGTAAAACCAACAAGGGGTTACTTTATGGGCCTTCCGATAACAGCTGCGGGTCTATTAATGGCGTTAATGGGAGTATTCTTGTATAGTAATGCTTTCATTACCATTATCCTTTCCATATTTATGGTTAGCCCCGTTAGAATAAAGAAGTTATAAAAACAGTACTGTAAACAAATAACATTTCGCCTGTTGTTTCCCAAACATAATCTCATCTTAAATGCAAAGATTAAGCTAATGGAAGGGGTGTTTTCCTTTCCATTCATGTTAGACGAAGGAGTGCTTTGGATGATAAATATGATGAAGCCGTTTTTCAATATGTTTGGTAAGAGACGAAAGAGTAGAGGGGCTATGTGGGCATCTCTACTTGGGGTCGGAATTAGTGCCGCCGTTTATGGTCTTACAAGGGGAAAACGAAAGAATATTACACAGCCTTTTCAAGAAGTGGTCCAAAGCTTTACACCCAAAAATAATATGAATTTCAATAACACTGCACTTGCTGAGTTCTCAGAAGAGTTATTAGCAAGTGCATTGAGAAATGACCATAATAATCGTTAAAAAAAAGTCCGCATTTTGCGGACTTTTTTTATAGTGGCGGGAAAGGAACTACTTTGGGCTTGTATTCAATGACATCGGAGGAATAGAGCTTAATGACCAACAGATTTCCAATCGTCCGTGCCTGTATAATGATGGGTTGATTATAGTTATTTTTAAATTCAAAATCGGGACCATACCAACTTACCGTAGCATCACGCCCAGGGGGAATGTAAGGAACATGCCTACTGTGCGAGAAACGCTGAACTATTTTTAACCCAGCACTATCTACCGCATTAAATAAGGTTGAAGATACTTGGCAGATTCCACCACCTATGTCTTCTGCATATTCACCTTTCACAATCACTTTTGCCTTTTCATAGCCTTTCGCAGTTGTTCTCCTGCCCACTACGGAATTAAACGAAAATGTTTCACCAGGAAAGACGACATGATTATTAATGGCTTCGACAGCGAGTTGAATATTGGTAGAGCGCTTTTTGTTTCTCGGATTAAAAGAAGTAATGTAACGGCCAATTCGAATACTTCTAATATCCGAAAGTAGTTCACTATCGACTTTTGGATAAACGGGATACATGGGAATTTCTATAGCTGAAGTGAGATTATTGAAAAAATAAGCATAAAAGTTTTCTGTAAATGCTTGTTTATTAATACTGCTCCCAACTTGCTCTGGAATAATATTTTCGTACTGATCTAACTTTGCATCCTTGGGAGACACGGATAATTGTTTTTCTAATTGTTTTAAAAGTTTATCATACTTTGTTGTATCTAGAATAAAGTAACTTGGATCACCTATAGCGTAATCTCCTCTATTAATGATGGAGATAGGTTTCCCATCTTTCGTAATTTGAACCCCAGTTTGTGGTGTAACTTGTTGAAACATCAATAATACTGTAAATACCAATGTATAGCTCATAAAATAACCCTCCCTCAGGATAATTTGAGGCAAAATTTGTATTTTTATGTAAGAGAATAACCAAAATAATTTTCAACAGAAGGTAGTGGTACTTCAAAAAAGTGTCACTCCTTTTTTTTTATTGAAAAAAGTGTTGAAAAATAGTATATAATCAAGTAATAAGACGAATTACGCAAAGTGCTAGCATATTGCTATATAATTGATAGGAGTGTCTCCCTTGGCTGAAAACGGAAGAATACAATTAAATGTACGGATTGCAAAAGAAACCTCAGATAAACTAGATGAAATTGTTGAATACTATCAAGAAAACTTAAAATTAGGTCGAGTTTATAAAGGGGATGTTTTAACGGATATCATCGAAAAATCTTATGACCTGATGAATAAGCAGAAAACAGGAATTAAGAGATATTAGATTTCCTATGAAAGAAAAATTTGTTAGAATATTTAGAAATAAATTTGAATATTTAATGTTTGGAGGTATAATAATAGTTGTGGCATACCAACTGGTTAGTATGTGGGAAGGGGTAGAGTAATGGATTTTTTATATTCTGCTAAAGTGAAAGAGTTACAGTCAAAGCTGACAAACTTCATGGAGGAGCATGTATATCCCAATGAAAAAGTGTATGAGCGGCAATTAAACGAACAAGAAAATAGGTGGAATGCTGTCCCTCAGGTAATGGAAGATTTAAAAGAAAAAGCAAAAGCTGCTGGTCTCTGGAACTTATTTCTCCCAGAAAGTGAATATGGAGCAGGGTTAACAAATTTGGAATATGCACCGCTTTGCGAAATAATGGGACGCTCCATGATCGGACCAGAAGTATTTAACTGCAGTGCACCAGATACTGGCAACATGGAGGTAATTGTTCGCTATGGAACTGAAGAACACAAGGAAAAGTGGTTAAAACCATTATTAGCAGGAGAAATTCGGTCTTGTTTTTCCATGACAGAACCTGCAGTTGCTTCTTCTGATGCGACAAATATCGAGGCAAGCATTGTTAGAGACGGTGAAGATTACGTGATTAATGGACGTAAGTGGTGGTCTTCTGGTGCAGGTGATCCAAGATGTAAAATAGCGATTGTAATGGGTAAAACCGATTTTAATGCCAATCGTCATGAACAGCAATCGATGATTCTTGTACCTCTTGATGCACCGGGTGTGACGATTGAAAGGATGCTGCCTGTTTTCGGCTATGATCATGCCCCTCATGGACATGCTGAAATTTCCTATGAAAATGTTCGCGTTCCCGGAGAAAATATTTTGTGGGGAGAAGGAAAAGGATTTGCGATTGCGCAGGGGCGATTAGGACCAGGCCGAATTCATCACTGTATGAGGTTAATTGGTGCTGCTGAACGAGCGCTTGAACTTTTATGTAAGCGCGTTCAAGAACGTGAGGCATTTGGCAGACCACTTTCAAGTCAAGGGGTTATTAAAGAGTGGATAGCCGATTCTAGGATTGAGATTGAACAAGCAAGGCTATTGACATTAAAAGCTGCATTTATGATGGATACAGTCGGAAACAAAGAGGCTAAAACTGAGATTGCAATGATAAAGGTGGTTGCACCTAACATGGCATTGCGTGTCATTGACAGAGCGATTCAAGCGTTTGGTGGTGCTGGGGTATCAGATGATTTTCCACTCGCAGCGATGTGGGCAAATTCAAGAACACTACGTCTAGCAGACGGACCAGATGAAGTTCACCGCGCTCAAATTGCAAAGCTTGAATTAAGAAAATATCAATAAATCAAACAAATTTTTAAAAGCTTTCGATATTCTAGCGAAGGTATTACAAGATTGCTGTCGAAAGAAGTGGTGATAGATAGAGAGATTAGCAGAGAGGCAGTGAAGGACTATGAATTTGAATGAAAAAATTGCCATTGTTACCGGCGCGGGGTCTGGTATTGGACGTTCTACAGCGATTCGCTTTGTGAAGGAAGGTGCTAAGGTGGCCGTTGCGGATGTGGATTCCGTTAGCGGAGAAGAAACCGTCAGCATGATTCGAGAATCAGGTGGTGAGGCAATTTTTATCAGAACAGATGTGAAGGACGCAATCCAGGTAAAAGAACTAATCAACACCACCACTACTACGTTTGGCGGCCTGCATATATTGGTCAACAATGCAGGAATTGGACATTCTGAGGTTAGAAGTGTAGATCTTTCGGAAGACGAATGGGATCATGTGATCGATATCAATTTAAAGGGTGTTTTCCTCGGAATAAAGTATGCTATTCCTGAAATGAAAAAATCAGGCGGCGGCGTGATTATAAATACTTCAAGTTTATTAGGCTTAAAAGGTAAAAAATATCAAGCTGCGTATAATGCCTCAAAAGCAGGAGTAGTCCTGTTAACACAAAATGCCGCACTTGAATATGGCAAGTATAATATTCGTGTGAACGCCATAGCTCCAGGTGTTATTGATACAAAGATTATTGATGTCTGGAAGCAAGATGAACGGAGATGGCCATTTATATCGAAGGCGAATGCACTAGGTAGAATTGGAACTCCAGATGAAGTGGCAAACGCCATTCTTTTCCTTGCTTCAGAAGAAGCATCATTTATTACTGGAACAACGCTATCTGTTGATGGCGGTGGACTTACTTTTTAGAAAATCATCTATTTTGGAGGGAATTCAATGGCTGAAAGAAAAAAAGGAATGGTTCAATACCCAGACTCTATTTCATCAACAATCGCAAATCCTGAAAAAAGTCTAGTAGAAATATTACAAGAGACTACTGAAAAATATCCTACAAATAATGCACTATCCTTCTTTGGCAGA